>JANOTV010000151.1:0-3750 GCA_031416495.1 Gemmatimonadota bacterium | reverse complement strand
GCTCGATGCCGGCGTCGCTGTCCGTCCCGTTGAAGGTCGCGCGCACGGGCATGTAGTACAGGTCGTCGGTCTTCCACGCGAAGGTGTTCAACACGTTCTGCAGCGCTGCGCCGAACCGGAACTCGCCGACGCTCCAGCCCGCGCCGATGTCGATGCCGAAGCCGCTGCCGTTCATCGCAGTGCTGGTGTCCGTGAGAACCATCGGCGCGTCGAGACTGACGCTGACGGGGTTCGACGTGAGCGTCGATCCGTTGTCGCGCATGGAGGCCATGGCATGGCCGATGATGTACTTGCCCGTGACGCCAAACGCGAATTCGCCGGCGAGTGGGATGCGCAGGAACTTCTTGCCATACGACGCAGCGATGGTGCTCGTGGCGTTCGCATCGAGCTTGAGGTCATCGAACGCATAATCCGATGCGCTGCCGGTGCGGCCGGCATTGCCGAAGAACAGCAGTTCGGCGACTCCGGTCGGGATGGAACCCTTCGCGCGCAAGGAGGTCATGGCGCTGACCGCGACCGGTCCGACGGATATCGCGAGAGCGGTGATGTCGGCATCGCCGCCGAGCTGCTGCCCGTCGCTGTCCGCGATGTGCTGCAGCCAGGCGTTGCGCACCGAGACCGGCACGACGCGGCCGGAGTACTCATTGAGATCCGAGAACGTCACCGGACCGGTGCCGCCGCCGAACTGCGGCGACAGGAGCGCGAGCGAGAAGCGCGCGTTGCCCGGCAAGCCGAGGTTCGCGGGGTTCCACGCGATCGCGTTGAAGTTGCGCGCGAGTGCGGTGTAGTTGCCGCCCATCGCGGATGCGGCGGAGGAGATGTTGCCCTGCGCGCCCACTGAGAGCGGCGCGATGGTGACGGCGGCGGCGATGACCGCGACGATGATGCGTGTCATGGTCAGGCCCCCACGTGGAGGAGAAGCTGCAACTGCGTGCGCACGATGAGCTGGGACGTGGGCGTGAGTATGATGCTGTTCAGCGGACCCGTGCCGCTCATGAGGCCGTTGACGCGCATCGTCACTCCCGACTTGCCGAGCAGCGAGCGGATCTCGGCACGCGTGAAAGTGATCGAGGAGGTCGATGTGGGCTGCGCCGGGATGGCGACTGCCTTGCTGATCGTCACCGCGCCCGATCCATTCTGCGCCGGAGCCTGAATGACAACGGTAAATGCCGCCGTTGCCGTGAAGGGGTTCACCGTGCTGAGCAGCAACGCGCCGCCCTCCACCTGGTCGGCGACGTCCACGCCAGTGACGTCGAAGTTGGAGGGAGCGCTGTTGATGGACTCCGCCTGCACGGTGAACGACGCCTGCGACACGCTAAGCGACTGGAGGGATGCCGCGACGGCGAGGCCATTGCTGCCGTTGATCGTCGCAGATCCGCCGGCCGGCACGTTCAGCGCGAGATCGACGTTGATGGTGCTCTGGTAGACGCCGGTCGCGAGCGCGAAGTCCAGCGTGGTGGTCGCGCCACTGGGCATGCCCTGCGTCGGCGAGCCGGTGATGAGGTACGACTGCGGCGAGACGCCCCCGGTGATCGTCACGGTGAGCGTGCCGTACGGAGCGGTGTTCGGGCCGTTCGGGCGCAGCGGGTCGAAGCCGAGGTTGTTGGTGATGGCGAAGCGCACGAGGCCGCCGGTCAGCGTTACCGACGTCACGCGGGTCGGGAAGCTCACCGACGCCGCGAGCAGTCCCGGCGCCGAGGAGAACGCGGGCGTGTTGGTCGTGACGTTCACCGGCGACTGACACACCGGCTGTCCGCAGATCCGCGCCAGCGTCGTGCTGAAGTTCGCGGTGGGCGTTGTGACGCTGAAGCTCGGCGACACAGGCAATAAGGACAGTGCGCGGGGCGCGGCGCTGCAGGGAAGGCGACATGAGTTGGACGAGGGTGTTGTCTGTCGAGCGGAGGCTCGTGGTCCTGCCGTGGTCCGGCGACGTTCGGACCATCCTCAATCTGTACTCCAGCACGACGGGGCGGCGTGACGGATATCACGCCGCCACACGAGCCAGACGATCAGGCCGCGATGACGATGCCCACGGCCGCGACAAGTCCCACGAGCATCGCCCCGGGGATCGCGAACCTCAGCCAGCGCCCGTAGCCGACCTTCGCGCCGAGCAGCATCGCGAGCAGGGCACCGTTGGTCGGCGTGATCATGTCCATGAGTCCCGCGCCAGCCTGGTATGCGATGACCGCCGCGTCGCGCCCGATCCCGAGCAGGTCCGACAGCGGCCCCATGATGGGCATGGTGAGCACCGCGTGACCGCTCACCGACGGCACGGGGATGTGCAGGATGGCATGCATCGGGATCATCATCAACGCCGCCACGTAGCCCGGCGCATACGAGAGCGGCGCGGCGAGCGCCTGCACGATGGTGTCGATCACGAGGCCATCGGTGAGCACGATGCTGATGCCTCGCGCCACGCCGACGAACAGCCCCGCCGCGAGCATCCCTTCCATCCCCTTGAGGAATGCGACGGAGGTCTGCGTGAGGTTTAGTCCGGACGCGAGCCCGATCGCGAAACCGATCACGAGGAAGATGGCCGAGAGTTCGTTGAAGCCCCAGTCGAAGCGAACGACGCCGATCACGTACGGGACGAAGGGCAGGACGGCGAGCGCGAGCAGCAGCAGATCGCGCCTGGTCGGGGGGCTCGGCGTCGCCACGGCCACCGGCTCATCGATCACCTCGTCGCGTTTCACCATGAGCACGGTCCAGGCGATCCATATCGTCACCGCGGCGCCGAAGAGCGCGAAGCGCAGTACCGGCTGGCTCATCGGCGGAAGCTCGGCGAAGCGCAGCGCGATCCCGGTCTGGTAGGGATTCGTCGGGCCGAACGCGGAGCCGACCACCGCCGCGCCCACGCTCATCGCGAGTGCCGTGATGGAGCCGAAGCCCAGGGATCGACTCAGCACGAGCAGCGTGGGCACAAGCGCGATGATCTCCTCGTGCGTGTTGACGAGCCCGCCCAGTGTCGCGAAGCCGAGGCTGATGCCGATCACCACCACGCGAGGTCGCTGCGTGCTGCCCACGAGCGAACCGACGAGACGTCCGAGCGCGCCGGTCGCCTCGAGCAGCGCGAAGGCGCCGCCCACGAGGAGCACCGTGAGGATGACATCGGCGCCGGCGACGATCCCCAGCGGCACCGCCATCACCGCGGCTTTGATGCCCACTGGCGCGGATGGCGTCACCGTGTAGGTGCCCGGCACGACGAGCTGACGTCCGCTCGCTTCATCGAGCCGGCGCTCGTACGTGCCGGCGGGAAGCACCCAGGTGAGCATCGCTGCGGCGGCCACGCCGGCGAGCAGGAGCACGAGCGGATGCGGCAGCTGGAGTCTCATGCGGGTAATAGGCGCCCGCCTCACCCGCGGCGCAATGTCCGCGTCAAGCGCGCCGCACCATCCAGCGAGCTGACCACCGGAGTGACGAAAGCCCCGGCCCGAGGAATCTCGGACCGGGGCTCTCACTGCATGACTGGCTGGCGAACCGGCCGGGAGTAGCCGTTACGAAACGACCACGTTCCGTAGGTCCTGCACGGCCTTCTTGAGCATGTCGACCTTCGGCTTGTCGCACGAACCGATCGCGTCGCTCTCAAGCTGCGTCACGAGCTGGTTGAGTGTCGTCGCGCGCGCGCCACCGTTGGCCTTCTCGGCCTTGGTGAGCGACTCGCGAATCCCCGAAATGCGGGACGACGAGAGGCAACCCTTCCGCTCGAGCTGGTCGGTGTAGGCGCGTGCGAGCGAGAAGCTCGCCGGCCAC
>JANOTV010000150.1:0-14749 GCA_031416495.1 Gemmatimonadota bacterium | reverse complement strand
CAACTTGTTGTCAACACGCCAACTTTATCAGCGACTACCCACCGCCCCCGGCGTCCTCAATACCGGCGCGATCGTCCGCCACATGTTCTGCGCCGCGCGCCGCGCCCCCTCCGCGTTCGGATGGATCCCGTCGGCCTGGTTGTACGCCGCCTCCCCAGCCACGCCCTCAAGGAAGAACGGGATCAGCTTCACTCCCTGTTCCCGCGCGACGTTCATATACACGTCCCGGAACGCCCGCGTGTACCGGTCGCCGAGGTTCGGCGGCGCCTCCATCTGCGCCAGGAACACCTCCGTCTCCGGATGCAACGCCCGCACACGCCCGATGATCTTCTCGAGGTTCGCGGCCGTCGTATCGGGATCCAGCCCGCGCAATCCGTCGTTGGCGCCCGTCTCGATGACAACCAGATCCACCTTGTCGCGCAGCAGCCAGTCCACGCGCCTGAGCGCGCCTGCCGACGTCTCACCCGAAAGCCCCGCGGCCGTCACCGCCACGTCGATGCCCTCACGCTCGGCGAGTCGCCCGATCACTGCGGGAAATGCAGAGTCGGGGTCCAGACCGAGACCCGCCGTCAGGCTCGTCCCGATGAAGAGGATCCGTGTCCCTTCGGTTGCATCGCCGCGCGCCACCGTGGTTGATTCCGTGATCACCGGAGTGGCTGTGGACGGCGCTTCCGGCATCGCCGAGTCGGGCGAAGCGTCACCGCCGCACGCCGCGGCGCCCGACAACGATCCAAGTAGCACGACACAAAACAACACACGCATTCAATGCTCGCTGCCCGAGAGTTGACCAAGGAGTATCAGAGCGGAACTTCCCGCCTGGCCGTTCTGCGCAACGTCAGCTTCGACCTGCCGCAAGGAACCTTCGTTGCCATCGTGGGCCCGTCGGGAAGCGGCAAGACCACGCTTCTCGGACTGCTCGCGGGCCTCGACCTGCCGTCCAGCGGGACAGTCATGCTCGATGGTGCCGACCTCACGCGCCTCGGTGAGGACGCTCGCGCACGACTGCGGGGAGAGAAAGTTGGCTTCATCTTCCAGAATTTTCAACTTATCCCGACGCTCACCGCGGCGGAGAATGTTCAAGTACCCCTCGAGCTGCGTGGTGATTCGGACGCGGTCGGGCGCGCCCGGGAGCTGCTCGACCGTGTCGGTCTCGCCGACCGCACGCGGCACTTCCCCAACCAGCTGTCGGGCGGCGAGCAGCAGCGCGTCGCCATCGCGCGCGCCTTCGCCAATCAGCCGCGCATCCTCTTCGCCGACGAGCCCACGGGCAACCTCGACGGAGCCACGGGCGCGCGCATCGTCGAGCTCCTCGACCAGCTCAACCAGGAATCGGGCGCGACGGTCGTCATCGTCACGCACGACCTGAACCTCGCCGAACACGCCACGCGCATCATCAGGTTGCAGGACGGTGAGGTCGTCGAGGACCGCGCAGGCCGCGGATTCGCATCGGCAGCACACGCGGCCGCACTGGCGCTCGCCGAAGGAACCGCGCGATGAAGGCGGGCCTCGGCGTCCTGTTCCGCCTCGCATGGAGAGAGAGTCGTACGGCCCGTCGTCGTCTCCTGCTCTACATGAGTTCGATCTCGCTCGGCGTCGCCGCACTCGTGGCGATCGATTCGTTCGCCGCCAACGTCCAGACGTCCATCGCCGAACAATCGCGCGCGCTGCTCGGCGGCGACATCAACCTGCGTGGCCGGTCGGGATTCACCCCCGGCCTCGACAGCATTCTCGATTCGCTCTCGCGCGAAGGGATTCCCTCCGCGCGCATCGTGAGCTTCGCCTCGATGGCGACGGCGAGCCCGTCCGGCGGCACGCGCCTCGCGCAGGTGCGCGGCGTCTCGGAAGGCTATCCGTTCTACGGCAAGGTCGTCACCGCGCCCGCCGGACGCTGGAGCGAGCTGCAGAACGGCCCGCACGCGTTCGTCGATCCCTCGCTGCTCATCGCGCTCGACGCATCGGTCGGCGACACGATCATCGTGGGCTATGCGCGGTTCGTCATCCTGGGCACGCTCATCGACGTGCCAGGCGATCCGGGGATCGCGGCGACGATCGGCCCGCGCCTCTTCATCCCCGAACGCTACGTGGCCGAGACGCAGCTGCTCGGGCTCGGCAGCCGCGCGGAGTACGAAGCGGTGCTCAAGCTGCCGGAGGGCACGCGGAGTCCCGTGTGGGTGGCGCCGCTGCGCCCGCGGCTCACCGCCGAGAACGTGCGCATCCGCACGTCGGTGGAGAATGAGATGGATCTCACCGACGCCATCGCGCAGCTCGCACGGTTCCTCTCGGTGGTGGGACTCATCGCGCTGCTGCTCGGCGGCATCGGCGTCGCGAGTGGCGTGAATGCGTTCGTGCAGCAGAAGATCGATACCGTCGCCGTGCTGCGTTGCCTCGGCGCATCGGGCGCGCAGGTGCTCACGATCTATCTCGTGCAGGCGGGCGCGATGGGATTCCTCGGCGCCGCCGTGGGCGCGGCGATCGGCGTCGGCATCCAGTTCCTGCTTCCGCAGGTGATGGGCGAGTTCCTGCCCGTGGATGTGGCGGTGCGCATCGTGCCGGAGGCCATCGGCCTCGGGCTCCTCGTGGGCGTCTGGGTCGCGATCGTATTCGCGCTACGACCGCTGCTCGTGTTGCGGCGCGTCTCGCCGCTGCAGGCGATCCGCCGCGACGACCAGGCGCTCGCCGCATCGCGGCGTCGTGACAGCTGGACGCACATCACGAACCTCGCGCTGCTCGTGAGCATCGTCGCGCTCGCGATCGACCGCGCGGAGAACACGCAGCAGGGCGTGATGTTCGCGGGCGGCGTGTTGCTGAGCATCGGCCTGTTGTACACCAGCGCGGCGGCGCTCTCCGCGCTCGCGCGGCGTCTCGTCTCGCCGCGCTGGCCGTACGTGTTCCGTCAGGGCATCGCGAACCTCTACCGCCCGCACAGCCAGACGCGCGCGGTCGTGATCGCGCTCGGCTTCGGCTCGTTCCTCGTCACGACGATCGTGCTCGTGCAGGCCAACCTGCTCAAGTCGTTCGAACTGACTGCGATCGCCTCGCGCGGCAACCTCGTGTTCTTCGATGTGCAGGCCGACCAGCAAGCGAGCCTCGATTCCCTGATCCTCGAAGCCGGCCACCAGGTCATCTCCGCGACGCCGATCGTCAACATGCGTTTTGCCGGCGCGAACGGACTCGACGTCGCGCGGTACGCGGCGAAACGTGCGCTGCCGGACAGATACTGGGCGCTGCGTCGCGAGTACCGCTCGACC
Organism: Gemmatimonadota bacterium; assembly: GCA_031416495.1. Classification (GTDB taxonomy): domain Bacteria; phylum Gemmatimonadota; class Gemmatimonadetes; order Gemmatimonadales; family Gemmatimonadaceae; genus Pseudogemmatithrix. Next base: position 11,501 of record JANOTV010000150.1, on the reverse strand, counting down.
TATCGCGATTCGGTGAGCAACACCGAGACGCTCACGGCCGGTGAGTGGTTCGGTGCGTCCGCGCCCGGCGACAGCATCTTCGAGGTGTCGATGGAAACCGAGATCGCGGGCGATCTCAAGCTACAGCTCGGCGACACGACCATCTGGGACGTGCAGGGCCGCCCCGTGCTCGCGCGCCTCACGAGCCTTCGCGAAGTCGACTGGGGACGGTTCGAGCCGAACTTCTTCGCCGTCTTCCAGCCGGCGGCGATCGACGCCGCGCCGAAGCAGTTCGTCACCGTCTCCGCCGTCGAATCCGACGAAGCGGTCGCGCGGCTGCAGCGCGAGGCCGTGCGACGGTTCCCGAACATCTCGAGCATCGATCTCTCGCTCGTGCGGCGCACCATCACGCAGATGGTGGACAAGGTGACGCTCACCGTGCGCTTCCTCGCGGTCTTCAGCCTGGCGATGGGCATCCCGGTGCTCTTCAGCGCCGTGGCGGCCACGCGCCGCGACCGCCTGCGCGAAGGCGTGCTGCTCAAGACACTCGGCGCGACCCGCGCGCAGATCGGACGCATCCTGCTCGCGGAGTACGCGCTGCTCGGCGTGCTGGGCAGCCTCACCGGCATGGTGCTGGCGTTCGGCGGCTCGTGGGCGCTCGTGACGTTCGTGTTCAAGGGCACGTTCGCGCCGGCGGTGTTGCCGGCGGTGCTCATCGCCGCGGCGATGACGCTGCTCGCGATCTCCATCGGGCTGCTGACGAGCCGCGATGTATTCCGTGAGACTCCGATGGCGGCGCTGCGCGAGGCGTGAGCCTCCGCGCCGCCCTGGTGCGGCGCGTGCGGCGTCGCCTTACTGCACGCGCAGGATCGAGAAGCGCGCGTCGGCTGGCAGCGGCGCGCCGCGATAACCGCGCAGCGCGATCAGCTGGCGCGGCACGGCGCCGCCGCCGCCCTTGAGATTCACGACCGCGAATCCGCCCGCGACGACTGACGGGAACTCCAGCGTGAATGCGCCCGGGCGGGCGGCGATCGGCTGCACCGGATACGGGCGCGGATAGATCACCGGCACGGTGAGCGGATCCAGGCATGGTCCCAGATCGGCGCAGAGTCCCTGATAGATCGACCGCAGGTTCCATGAGCGGAACGTCTGTCGCGGCATCTCCGGGCTGACGCCCTCGATGTCGTCAGCGACCATCGCGAGCGACCATTCGGAGATCATGTCCGCCCAGGCGCGATTCGACCGCGCCTCGAGGTTCGCGATGCCCGTCGCTCCGCTCAGCGTGAGCGCCTGGAAGAAGGCCTGCTCCGGGATGCCGCTGTGGTCGAGCGCCCAGCGCGTGAGCGCCCACGCTGATCCGTAGTAACTGACGTCGTTCGTCGTCGTGGGACCGAGCGGCGATCGCGCTGTCGAGGCATCGAGGAAATCCCACAGCGCTTCGAAGTGCGGCAGCATCGCGCGCGGCTTGCCCGGGCAGCGCGAGATCAGGTCACTGATGTGGACCTCGCAGGTGAGCGAGGCTTCGTAGCCCCTGTTCGCCAGTTGCGCCGTGCCGTAGATCGCACGCGCGAAGAGCTCTTCCGCATGCCGCGCCGTGGCTTCCTCCAGCCAGTCCTCCTCGAGCGGCAGGTTGCGCACGATGCGCTCGGTGTACGAGACCACGTGCTTCATCTCGTGCGCGATCGTGCCACGGATCTCGCTCATCCACCGCGCGCGCGTACCCCGCGCGCTGCCCGCAGCGGCAGACGTCGGCACCTGCGCGTACACGAACTCACCGACATTGCTCGCGGGATGCACGATCGGCTGCCGCAGGTCGCACGTCGTCGTCGCGGCGAGCAGCGCGCCACCCAGCAGTTGGTTCATGCGCGGCGTGAACACGAGCACCACGCGCCCGTTGCCGTCGAGGCGACTGTCCATCACCAGCGGATTGCCGAACGTCTGGAGCACCGGCCACACGATGTTGTCGAACTCGGCGCCGATGGCTGTGTACAGATCGTCCATCGTGCGGTACAGCGTCGGCTTGCCATCGACCACCGACGCCGTGTCCTCGAGGATGATCAGGCGCGGCGTCACCACGACGGCGCGCGCACGGATGGCGAAAAAGGAGCCGCAGATGTTCGCGGCGTCGAGATTCGGCACACGGATGGGATGGATGGTGCCCACCGCAGGCAGTTCGAGCGCCGCCGAGCGCGCGAGTGCCGGAGTGCGCGTGCGCGTGCGCGACGTCGATTCGTTCACGCGGCCCATCTCGATGTTCTTGCCGAGCAGCTCCGCGTGAGCGCGCGCACGACGTGCAGTGCGCTCGAACGCCGAGGTCCGAGGCGCGCCCGCCGTGCGCGCGGCGTAGGAGGTCAGCGTCGGACTCGATGCCACCGACGCGAGCGCCGCGCCCGACGCAGGTCCGCCCGCTCCGCCGAGCGTGAACGCCTTCGTGCCTGCGCCCAGTGACCGCGCCCCATTCTGCAGCGTGATGAGATACCGGCCCTCCGGTGCGAGCAGTTCGACGCAACGGGACTCGAGCCCTCCGGTGCTCACGATCGACTGCCCCAGGGCCAGCGAGCGCTGCGGCGCCACCTGCAACTGCACGAGGCCGACCCCGATACCGAGCGGGGTGGACACCTGAAGCGTCACGGGGCCGGTGCTCACACAGGCGAACTGCGAAGCGGGCGGGAGCGCAAGCGTGATCTGCTGCGCCGATGCTGCCACGACGGGTATGGCGATGCCATCGAGCCGCACGGTGTTCTCCGAAGGCGAGGCAGCGAATCGTTCGCCATTCACGACGAGCCTCTGCCCCGGCAGCGCGATCACCGGCAGGCTACCCGTGATCCGCGGCGCATTCGGCGAGAACGGAGCCACGACGAGTACGTACGTCGTGTCGGCGATGGCGTCCGCGTGCACGATCGCCATCGCCATGCCGGCCGCCTCGGCGGTCACGCGACCGTTGGTGGAGATGCTCGCGATGCGCGCCGCGGACGATTCCCACACGAGTGCAGGGCGCAACACGGCCACGCCTTCCGCGTCACGCGCCGCGGCGGTGAGTTGCACACTGCCCGCCGGCAGGAAGATGCGCACGGTGTCCAAGCCCAACATCAGCGACGCGATGCGCGGGTTCACTAGCGCGAGTGTCGTGTCCAACGAGACGGAACCCACCGACACATGCAGCCGGCCCTGACCTGGCGCGAGCGCGTGCAGCCGCCCATCGTCCGTCACCTCGAGGGTCGCCGGCGTCAGCGACCGCCACTTCACGGTCCGGTCGACGAGCAGATTGCCTTCCTTGTCGAATGTCTCGACCACGGCCTGCATCATGAAGCCGGGACGCAGCTGTGGCGAAGGCAGCAAGATGCTGAGCGAATAGACGCCCTGATTGTCCGGCTTCGTCGGTTCGTCGCATGCCACGCCCGCGCCCGCTGCGAAGAGCGCGACCAGCGCTGGGATGCGACCCGCAAGGAGGGCTGAGATCGGGCGCATATGAGTCTGATATTACACCGTGAGCGGGAAGATTGGCGAGCGAGGGCCCGGACGACCTACATTGTGCTCCCATGATCACTGCGCGCATGCGGGAATGGGCGACGGGGCGGTGGTTCTGGTGGCGCCTGCCCATGTTCCTCGTCCTCGCCTTCCAGGTGTTCGCCCCCCTCCGCTCGCAGGGGGAGACCACGCTGTTCTCGGGCGTGATCTTCGGCGCTCACGAGTTCGGCCACCTGTTCTGGATGTTCTTCGGCGAATGGATGGGCGTTGCCGGGGGAAGCCTCACGCAGCTTCTGATACCGGTCGGAGCCGCCGTCGTCGTCCTTCGCGGCCGCGACTGGTTCGGCGTGGCCGTGTGCGGCGTCTTCCTCGCCGCCAGCCTGGCCGACCTCTCGTGGTACATCGGCGATGCGCGCTCGGAGCAGCTCGACCTCGTGAGCTTCTCACCGGACGGCGCGATCCACGACTGGAACTACCTGCTCGGCAGCGCCGGGATGCTCAAGCTCGACCTGCGGCTGGCGAGCTTCACGCGAGGCATCGCATGGATGGTGCTGCTTGCATCCACCGTGATGGCCACGCGACTCCTCTGGTGGATGGCGACGCTCAAGACACCAGCTGAGACAGAGCCGATCTGAGCTGCATGATCTCGTCGCGCGTGTTGTAGTAGTGCGGCGAGACGCGCAGCAGCGATGACACGGACTTGCGGTCGAAGTCGATGACCGCATCGCCGCGCGACTGCGCGCTGGTATTGATGCCCTGTTCGCGCAACGTCAGCACGATCTCACGCGAATCGCGGCTCACGCCATGCTCACCGCTGATCTCGAACGTCGCGATCGCGGAGAGCGAGGCGCCGCGGTCGAGTGACCGCACGCCCGGGATCCCGCCCAGCAGCGCGCGCGTCTCCGCGGCCAGCGCATGCGCACGCGCGGCGATCGCGGGGATCCCCTCGGTGAGTGCATAACGCGCCGCGGCGCCGAGGCCGAGCACGAGTGCATACGGGAGTTCCCACTCCTCGAACCTGCGCGCGTCGTCCACTGGGGCGAAGGTGTCGGCGCCGGTCCATCGCGCGCCGCGCATGTCCACGAGCAACGGGAAGTCGCCGCGCGCGAGTGCTTCATCGCTGACCGCCAGGACGCCGACGCCGCGCGGACCACGGAGGAACTTGCGCGCGGTGGCCGCGAGGTAGTCGCAGTGGAGCGCGCGCATGTCCACGCCGAGTTGTCCAACGGCCTGACAGGCATCGAGCAGGAACGGAACGCCCGCCTCACGGCACGCCACGCCGATCGCCGCCGCCGGCTGGATGAGGCCGCTGTTCGTGGGGATCCACGTGAGCGCCACGAGGCGCGGGCGCACCTTGCCCTTGAGCGCGCGCACGACCGCATCGACATCCACGCCGCCCTCGGGTGCGTCGGGCACGCGCACGACCTGCACGCCGCACCGGCGCCCGAGGGAGAGATACATCAGCTGATTCGAGATGTAGTCGTCGGTCGACGTGAGGATGATGTCACCCGGCGCGAAGTCGAACGCCGAGAGGGCCTGCGCGAATGCGCGCGTCGCACTCGAGACCACGGCGATGTTGCGCGATGTCGCGCCGACGAGTTCTCCGAGCGCCGCATACGTGTCGGCGAGCAGCGGCGCGGCGGCATCGGCCGCCTCGTAGCCGCCCGCGCTGCTCTCGCGTCCGAGGTGGCCGGTGATCGCATCCTTCACGACCGACGGCATGAGCGCCGCGCCAGCGTTGTTCAGGTGGATGCGCTGGGAGCAGCCGGGTGTGTCGGCGCGCCAGCGGATGAGATCCGCCTCTGCACCGTCGCGGTTCACCGGTTGCGGCACTGCGCGCGTGTCGGCGGCGTGTTGGAGCAGCGGATGCTGCCGTCCATGCCCTGCGAGATGGAGCCGCGCTTCATGGCCAGTCCCCGAAGAGGATGTCGTTCAATAGCTCGCGCCGAAGAAGACGGCGTTCGCGAACAGCGGCAGCAATCCGCGCCACAGGTCACGGAAGTTCGGGTCGCCGGCGAATCCGATCACGCGTCCCTGCCCCACGCGCTCCGTGAAGAGATAGGGCGAGTTGGCGATGCGTTCGGGCACCTCGGGCCAGAAGTAGCCGCTCAGGCGGACGCGGTCCTTCGCGGCGAACCGCACCACCGCTTCGCCCGGACGCAGGTCGCGCGGTACGCTGAAGATCGTGCTCCCGTCCACCATCACCGGGATCTCGGCAGTCGTGATACCCGCCAGCAACGGAGAGAGCGTGTCGCCGGTCGTGCGGGCGATGGCGCCCGGCACGTTGGCGGCGAGCGGCGCGCCCTCGCCGCGCGCGCTGTCGCTCCAGACGCGGAAGCGCGAGAGACCACTGCGCTCCGAGGCCAGCCAGGTCGTGGCACTGCCCAGCGTGACGATCACGCCGCCCGCGCGCACCCACGCCTGCAACCGGTCGCGGCCGGCATCACCGAGCGCGCGTTCGAACGTGATGCCCTGCGTGGAAGGGATCACGAGCACGTCCATCTCGCTCAGCCCGGCGCCCGCGACCCATTCGGTGGTCACCGACGTCACCGGGTATCCCAGCCTGTGGTCGAACGCATACCAGGTGAAACCGAACGAATTCCCGTTCACGCCCTGTCCGCCCAGCAGCGCGATGCGCGGCGCCTGCACGTACATCACGGAGTTCGAGCCGAGGTCGGTGCCGCTCTCGACGAGTGCCGATGCCACCGGACGCACCGTCGCACCCGACTCGACCGCGCGCTGGCGCACGACGGCGGCGACATCGGAACGATTGCCGGCGACGCGCACAACGAATGCTCCGCGCGCATAGGAGACGCCGCCCGAGGTGAACGCCTTGGCCGCGTACCACACGCGGATCGAGTCCCGGAAGAGGCCGCTCAGCATCCGGTACGATGCCTCGCTTCCTGCCTCGAATGCCCAGCCATGCGCACCGGCTGCGATCTCACTCACAGGCGCCGCAGCGACCACGGTCGTCACGCGCTCCGCACCGTTCGCCGCGATCGCCTGCGCCGACGTCCACGCGCGCACGCGGAACGCGAACGGCAGCGACCAGCCCGTCACATCATAGAAGCGGCTCGACGCACCGGTCCGGCGCGACTCGAGCTCCTCACGAATGAACGACGAGTCGAGCTGTGCATCCGACTCCAGCAGCGCCTTCGCAAGCCGGCCCTGGGGCTGGGAGAGATCGACCACATACCAGCCGGCCTCGGCGCGCAATGACGCATTGCTCGCCGCGCCATGCGCGCGCGTGTCGGCGAGGGTCACCGCGGAACGCAGTCGTGAGACCTCGATGCCGTTGTCGATGAGACGCGCGGCGAGTGAATCGGCGCGACCCTGCGCATCGCGCTCGATCACCACCGACCGCATCGGCGACCGCGCGAGATCGGTGACCGTCTGCTGGCGCGAGCGCACGTAGTCGCCCACGAGCTCGCTGCGACGCGTCGCCGCAGTGAGCGTCGTCGCCCATGCTGCCGTGTAGTGGCGCCGCGCCGCATCCGAGAGCGTCATCACCGTGCCGTCGCTCCGCCGCACCGCGCCGCCGCCGCTCGTGGCCTGCTCGAACGTCGCGCCGATCGCGCCGCTCAGGATCGGCCAGCTCACGCCGTATCCCGGATAGAACTCGTCGTAGCCCTCACGACGGAAGTACGGCCAGCCCTGCGCATCGAAGCTGCCGCCGATGCTCGTCGCGAAGATGTCCCACCACTTGAAGGTGTTGGGCGGCACGTTCTTGTTCACGGGCTCCATCGGCGGCGCGAAGAAGTACGTGGAGTTGGAGCCCATCTCGTGCAGGTCCACCACGACCTGCGGCCACCAGGTGAGGATGGTCCCCGCGCGTGCCCGCGACTCGGGGTGTGATTGGATGAACCAGTCGCGATTGAGGTCGAAGTAGTAGTGGCTCGTGCGCGGACCCGGCCAGCTGCCCTGGTGGATCATCGAACCCGGCGTCACCGTCGGCCCGAACAGACCGCGCGCGCGACGCACATCCTGCACGTGGCGCTCATGGCCGTCGGGGTTCTGCACCGGGTCGATCAACACGACGGCGCTGTCGAGGATCGCGCGCGTCTCGGCGTCCTGGCCCGCGGCGAGCTGGTAGAGCATCGCGAGCGATGCCTCGGTGCCCGATGCTTCGTTGCCATGCACCGTGTAGCCGAGCCAAACGACGGCGGGGTGACGCGAGACGACCGGCGCGAGCGACTGGGCGTCGGCGCCGCGCGGGTCGGCGAGGCGCGCGGCATCGGCGCGGATGCCATCGAGCCGCGCGAGGTTCCGCTCGCTGCTGATGATCACGACCACGATCTCGCGCCCTTCGGCGGTCACGCCGAGCGTGTCCACGCGCACGCGCGCGCTCGTCGCGGCTAGCTGCTCGAGGTAGCGCATGATGCGATGATGCGGCGTGAACTGCTCGCCGACTTCGTAGCCGAGCGACGCGCGCGGCGGCGTGACGCGCTGGTCGAAGCTTGCGCCCGGCGCCTGATACGCGTGCTGCGCATGCATCACGGTCGGCGGGAGCAAGAGCGCAGCCAGCAGTGGGACTGCCGCCGTGGTGGCCGCGCGAGCCGCGCGACGAACGAGAGATATCGCATCCATATGATGGTTCACTTGGAGGGTCCGTTTCCCTTGGGATTCACGCGCATGGAGCCCGGCAGCGCATCGAGCAGCGGCTTGAGGTCCGACGATCGTTCGAGCGACGTCACGAAGGTGAGACCATCGCGGGTGACGACCAGCAGGTTGTCGACGCCGAAGAGCACGACTGTGCCGCGTTCGGCGTGCACCACGTTGCCGGCGGAATCGACAAAGAACGCGGGACCGCTCGCGCCGTTGCCATCGTCGTCGAGCTCGCGCGCGCGGCGGAGCGATGCCCACGTGCCGACATCGTCCCAGCCGAACTCACCGAGGATCACGAGCAGGCGGTGCGAGCGCTCGAGCAGCCCGCGCTCCAGCGACGTCGCGCGCACGCGATCGACGAAGCCCGGCATGTCGCCCGCCGCAAGTGAGACGAGGGCGCCACCGAGTTCCACGGTATGCTCGCGCAGCTCCTCCATGAAGGTGCCGGCGGATCCCACCACGATGCCGCTGTGCCACACCGCCCCGTTCGCGATGCGCGCGCTGGCCTCGTGGGCGCTCGGCTTCTCGACGAAGGCGAGCGTCGTATGTGCACCGCCCTGCGCGAGCAGCGTGTCGCTGTCGAGCGGCGCGCCGGGCTGCACGTAGCCGAAACCCGTCTCGGGCCGCGTGGCGCGGATGCCGACGGACACGAGCGCCTGCTCTCTCGCCGCGATCCCAGCGGCGCGCCGCAGCGTGAGCCTGAAGTGCTCGTCGAAGTCCACCGCGAGATCACAGTGGATGGCGCACACCATCGCGCTCGGCCCCGCGCGGCTCGTGAGTTCCTGCACGCCCCACGCGAGGGCTGCCGCGGTGCCGAGTGGCTGCGGCTCCACGAGCACGTTCGCGTCGGGCAGGTCCTTCGTGACCGAGCGGATGGCGGGCGCGATGTCGCGGCTCGTGAGGATCAGCACGCGCTCGGGCGGGATCGCCGGCTGCAGGCGGCTGATCGAGTCCTCGATCAGCGTGTGGTCCGACACCAGCTTCAGCAGCGGCTTCGGCTGTTCGGGTGAGGTCAGCGGCCAGAAGCGCGAGCCGATGCCGCCCGCGAAGATGATCGCCCAGAGGGCGACATCCGTTTCTGGAGCAGTGACGGCGGCAGGGAGTTCGGCCGGCAGTGTGTCAGCGGCAGCTCCAGCAGGCGCGCCGGGGGAATACGCGCCCGGTTCTCTCATTGCCTCCTAAAATATGGACGGAGCGAGATTATCGCCACCGCACTCACGATCAGTCCCATCGCCATCGCAAGCCGCGCCGTGATGGCCTCGCCCGCGAATGCCCATCCCAGCAGCACGGCCACCACCGGGTTCACGAACGCATAGGTGCCCGCGAGCGCGGGACGCACCTTGCCGAGCAGCCATTTGTACGCGCTGAACCCGATCACTGAACCGAATGAGATGAGATACAGCAGGCTGAGCGCGCTGCGCAGCGTGACATCCTGCAACGAGAACTGGCTGAACTCGCCCGACACGCCGCTCGCGATGAGCAGCGCCAGACCGCCGATCATCATCTCCATGCCGGTGCCGAGCAATGGCACCGGATGCGACTCCAACTGGCGCGCGTAGAGCGATCCCGCCGACCAGGCCAGCGTGCTGAGGAGGAGGACGACGAAGCCCACGAACGTCACCGAGCCGCCGGCCGCGGCGTCGGTCGAAACGAGCAACGCGATACCTGACAGCCCAAGCAGCACGCCGAGCACTTCGACGAGGCTCGGTCGCACACCGCGGTGCCCGAGCCAGCCGAAGACCAGCAGCCAGACGGGCACGAGCGCGACGATGAGGGCGATCACCCCGGTCGGTTCGCTCTGCGCCGCCCAGGTCACCGCCCCATTACCGAGCCCGAGGAGCAGAAGTCCCACCAGCGCCGTCTCGCGCCATTGCCTGCGCGCGGGGAAGGCCGCGCCACGGGAACGCGTCCATGCATAGAGCAGCACGCCGGCGACGATGTTCCGCGCCGCGGCCACCATGAGCGGCGGGATGTCGCGCACCGCGAAGGCGATGGCGAGATAGGTGGAGCCCCAGACAAGCCAGGTGGCCGCGAAGGCGAGGATTATCCGGAGCTGCACTGGGGGAAGGTAGCAGGGTCGCCACTCGCCCCGCGCTGGTCAGCCCCCCATGTTCCTGCATGCCAAGTCCGAGGCCCCTAAGGGCCGTTTGTGTCACCCTGCTTTCTGCCTGCGTCGCGGCGGCCGCGTCGTCGGCAGCGCTGGCCTCACCCGCGCAGGCGCAGGTGGGCAGCTGCTCCCCGGCTCCGACCGCGCTGGTGCTCTCCGGAGGAGGTGCCAAGGGGTTCGCGCACGTCGGCCTGCTGCAGACACTCGACTCGCTCGGCATCGTGCCGGACTACATCGTCGGCACGAGCATCGGCGCGATCGTCGGGGCGATGTATGCGAGCGGCTACACGGGCAACGAGGTCGACTCTCTGCTCCGCTCGGTGAAGCTCGAGACGCTCATCCGCCGGTACGAGCCGCACGTCTCACGCGCACTCGACGGTTTCAAGCCGGTGGTCGTGTGGGAGCGCATGTCGCGGCGCTGGGTGCTGCAAGCGGGCGCCGTGCGCGAAGTGGATGCGAGCACCACCATCTCGCGCCTGCTGCTGCGCGGCAATCTTTTTGCGCGCGGCGATTTCGACCGGCTGCCGATCCCGTTCCGCGCCGTCGCGACGGATCTCCACAGCCGTGACGTGGTCTCCATCGGCTCAGGTGACCTCGCCGAGGCCGTGCGCGCGAGCTTCTCGTTGCCGATCGTGCTCCAGCCGGTGCACCGCGACAGCGTGTGGCTCACCGATGGCGGCATCGCCTCGAACGTGCCCGTCGGCGTCGCACGCCGACTCGGTGCCGAGCGATTGATCGTCTCCACGCTTCCCTCGGCGGCGCTCAGCGAGGATGCGTTCGAGAACCCGCTCACGGCGACCAGTGCGGTGTTCGAATGGATCTGGATGCAAGACTCGCTCGGCCTCACCGCGAACGACGTGCTCGTGAGGCAGCCCACCGAGACGTACAGTTCGCTGGGATTCGACTCGCTGACGGTGGACTCGCTCGTGCGCGCGGGCCGGCGCACCGCCGACTCGGTGTTCGCGATGGGCAACGTCTGCGCGCGGCCGTTGCGCACTGCACGCAACAGGACGACGATGCCGACGATGGTCGGACGCACGCGCATGATCACCGAACAGGTGCGCGACCGCGATGCAATCATCCGCGAACTACGGCTCGCGCCGTTCACTCCGCTCAATCCGGCGGCGGTCCAGCGCGGGCTCGCACGCTTCGCCACGTCGGAACGCTACCGGAACGTCTGGCTCTCGCCGACCGGCAACGGGAGCGAAGTCGATTTCAATCTCCGGGTCGAGTCCGCACCGGAGAAGAGCTTCGGCATCGGACTCGCGTTCGACCATCTGATGTCCGGCCGCTTCTGGGCCGGAGGCGTGAACCGTAGGTTGATCGGCGATCTCGAGGGCAC
>JANOTV010000149.1:0-7397 GCA_031416495.1 Gemmatimonadota bacterium | reverse complement strand
GCGAAACCACCCTCGTCGCCGACGCCGGTCGAGAGCTTCCGCTTCACCAGCACCTTCCTGAGCGAGTGGAAGACCTCGGTGCCCATGCGCAGCGCGTCGGAGAAGGTCGTCGCGCCCACCGGGACGATCATGTACTCCTGGAAGTCCACGGTGTTGGTCGAGTGCGCACCGCCGTTCAGGATGTTCATGAGCGGCACCGGCAACGTGCGCGCCATCGGGCCACCGAGATAGCGGTGCAACGGCAGGTCCACACTCGCGGCCGCCGCGCGCGCCGTCGCCATCGACACCGCGAGCATCGCGTTCGCGCCGAGCTTCGACTTGGTCGCCGTGCCGTCGAGCGCGATCATCGCGCGGTCGATCGTCAGTTGCTCGGTCACGTCGAGGCCGATGAGTTCCGGCTCGATGAGCTTGGCCACGTTCGCGACGGCCTTCCGCACGCCCTTGCCCATGTAGCGCTTCAGGTCGCCATCGCGCAGCTCGTTGGCCTCGTGCTCTCCCGTGGACGCGCCACTCGGCACGGCGGCGCGGCCGTAGCTGCCGTCTTCGAGCACCACATCGGCCTCGACGGTGGGATTGCCGCGGGAGTCGAGGATCTCACGGGCCTGGATCGCGATGATGATGGACATGTCGTTTCAGTCGGAAGGAAGGAAGGTACGACGGAATCTATCGGACATGGCGGTACGGCGGCGATGCGATGCCGTACTCCGTGAGCAGGCAGGCCGCCATCGCCTCATACGTGCGCCGCGCGAGGTCGTCGCGCTGGTCGTACGTGAGACCCGCCGTGGGGATCGCCGGCAGGTAGTGCATGTGGATGGTGCCCGGCCGCACCCTGAACTCGCCCTTCCGCTGCACGTCGAGCGCGCCGTAGATGAACACCGGCACGATGGGCGCCTGCGCCTGGATCGCGAGCACGAACGGACCTTTCTTGAAGGGGCGCAGCGGATAGTCGTTGCCGCGCGTCCCCTCGGGGTACACCGCCACCGAGGCGCCCGCCGCGATCCGCTCCGTCGCCACCGTGTATGCCGTGAACGCCGACTTCCGGTTGGCGCGCTGCATCGGGATCATCCCCGCCTTGAACATCGCCGGCCCGAGCAGCGGAACGCGGAAAAGCTCGGCCTTGGCGACGAACTTCATCCACCGCAGCCTCGCCGCGAGCGCGAAGACGTCGAAGTTGCCGAGGTGATTGGCGACGAAGATGTGCTGCTGCCCTTCCTTGTTCTCGACGCCATGCTCGACCACGCGCACGCCGCCCACGAACAGGTGTGTGCGCCCCCAGAGTCGAGGCGACCAGTCATAGACGGAGCCCGGCCGGTCGCGCACGCGGAACAACGCGCCAATGAGCACCGCACCGCCGCAGACCGGCGTCATCACGAGCAGGTTGATCAATACGAAGAATGCGCGGATCATGGATCGACGAATTGGTCGAAGGCGCCGAGCAGCGGCACCTGGTGTCCTGCAAGCATCGCGACGACTTCGCCGATGGCAAGTCCGCCGGCGCCGAGCTTCGTCGATGCTTCCACGCGCCCGACCGCGGTGAGTGTGAGACCACCCGTGGCCAGCGCAAAATATTCGGTGCTCACGGCGCTCGCGGCGACGAGCAGCTCGTACTCCTCGCCGCTCACGAGCGCGTCCATCGCACTCGCGCTGCCGTGCGTCGGGATCGTGTCGATCTCGAGCACGCAGCGCACACCGCTCGCGGCCGCCATGTGCGCGAGGTCGCCCGCGAGCCCGTCGGATAGGTCGATGGCCGCATGCACACCGTGCGCCGCGAGCCACTGCCCCGCCGCGATGCGCGCGGCCGGATGCGCGAAGCGCTCGCGGTCGGCGGGCAGCGGCGCGCGCCCGAGCTCCCAGGCAGCGAGCGCCGCCCCCGGACCGCCCAGACGGCCCGTGACGTACAGCGTGTCGCCCGCGCGTGCGCCACTGCGCCGCAGCGGGTGCTTCGCATGCCCGAGCACGGTGATAGCGAGCGCGAGCCGATCGCCGCCCGTGACATCCCCGCCGACGATCGGCGCGCCCGCCGCTGCCGCCGCGTCACCAAGGCCCTGAGCGAGCTCGCCGAGCGAATCGCGCCAGTGCGTGGGTACCGTGAGCGCGAACAGCGCGCCGAGCGGCGTCGCACCCATCGCGGCCAGATCGCTCAGCGCCGCCATCGCGGCGCGCCAGCCGATCTCGCGCGGCGTGAGCCATCCGCTGCGGAAATGCACGTCCTCCACCGTCGTGTCGGTGCTGACGACCAGGCGCGCGCCAGCCGGCACATCGAGCACCGCCGCGTCGTCGCCGATGCCCACGGCCGCCGGTCCCCATCGCTCAAGCAGTGCGCGTACGGCGTCGAACTCGCGTCCCGGTCCCATCGTCACGTGGCGCGGCGGGTTCATCATCGGTGATGTCCCGCAGCGGGCAGCGACGCGAGCACATGCTGGTCATTCGGCGCGTCATCGAGCGACCAGGCGTACCGCAGCGAGTCGATCACATCGGCGAGCGACGTCCCGCGCACGGAACCCTCGGCGGCCGCGCGCTCTCCGGCGCGTCCATGGATCCACGCGCCACTCGTGGCCGCGGCGAATGCATCGAGCGTCTGGCCGAGCAGTGTCGCGATGATCCCGGCGAGCACATCGCCGCTCCCTGCGGCCCCGAGTGCCGGCGAACCCGATGCGCTCACCGCGACGCGGCCGTCGGGTGCGCTGATCACCGTCGGTGGGCCCTTGAGCACGACGGTCGCACCGAGCGTCTTTGCGAGTTTCGCGCCGACCTCGAAGCGCCGTGCGAGCACTTCCTGCGGTTCGAGCCGCAGCAACCGGGCGGCCTCCACCGGATGTGGCGTGACGATCGCGCGCCGTGCGCCGAGCAACGTGCCGAGCGAGCGTGGCTCCCCTTCGAACACGTTCAATGCGTCGGCGTCGAGCACCACGGGGCCGCGCCACGAGACGAGCAGTCGCTCCACGAGCGCGCGCGTCATCGCCGTGCGTCCGAGACCGGGTCCGAGCAGCAGCACATGCGCCCATGCGAGCATGCGTTCCTGGTCCTCGTGCGTCACCGGCCAGCGCGCGGCCATCGTCTCGGGCAAGGCGGCTTGCACCACGGGCACGTTGTTGGGCGACACCATCAACTGCACCATGCCGATGCCGCTGCGGAGCGCACCGCGCGCGGCGAGCATCGGTGCGCCCGCCATGCCCTCGCCACCACCGATGATCGCGAGGCGACGACGCACGCCCTTGTGCGCATCGGCGGGGATGGGCGGGATGGAAGCCCGCACCCACGACGCATCTACGAGCTCCGGCGCGCCGTCGCTCATGGCAGCATGCGCACCGAGTCCGATGTCGATCACGAGGATCTCACCCGTCTCATCACGGCGGAGCAGCAGCCCGCGCTTGAGCGTCCCGAACGTGCAGGTGAGATCCGCGCGCACCACCACGCCTCCGGCCCCGGTCGTCGCGTCCATCCCGCTCGGCACGTCGAGCGCCACGACCTTCGCGCCGCGCGCGCGCTGATCGCGGATGCGCACCACCGCCTCGGCGGCACCGCCGCTCGCGTCCCCGCGGAGGCCCGTGCCGAGTACGCCATCGACGACAACGGCGGGATTGGTGGCAGGCCCGACCACATCGAGCATCGGCCGTGCCTCGTCGCGCGCGCGCAGTGCGTCCGCGGTGCGCGGCGCGCCGAGCGAGTCGACCGCGACGGAGCATCCGGCGCGAGCGAGCGCACCGGCCACCACCCACGCGTCGCCACCGTTGTTGCCAGTACCAGCGAACACGATCGCGCCGGCGGTGCGCAGCTTGGGATACCGGCGCAGCAGCACCGCGGCCGTGTGCGTCCCTGCGGCGCGCATGAGCGCGAAGGAATCCGTTCCTGCGGCGATCGCGGCTGCCTCACGCGCCATCGACTGATCGGCCGTCACCACCCGCACGCTCACAGCTTGCTCCGTGGTGAGGAAAAAACCGAGGTTATGCGGCGGGGATGGTGTTCCAGGGATAATCCCGGTCGAACGCCTCATGAAAATCGAAGACGCCCACGAAATCGTCCTTCGAATCCGTCGGCTGGCTCATGAGCAAGCCGAGTTCGACCAGCGTGAACACCACTTCTCCGAGATCTGCGCTCTCACGCAGTCCCCAGTGCTCGAGCACCGTGCGCGCGAGCACGCCGTACCGCGCGAGCGCGAGGTCACGCGCCGCCTCGGCCAGCTCGCGTCCCGTGAGATGCCTGCGCTCCGGCAGGCGCTGCTGGCAGAACTCCAGCGACGCGAGCACGAAGAGATAGGCGCGCTCGTCATACCGCGACTCGCGCAGCCTGATGCGGTCCATCACTCCGTCGCGAAAGGCTAGTTCAGTCAAGACTCAAGGGGGGAGGTGGGAAGCACAAATACCGCCTCAAACATACAGTGGGAATGCGTCCGTCAGCTCCCTGACGTCACTACGTACACCTGCACAGACCTTGGCATCGTCCGGCGCAGCCAGCACGCGGTCGATGAGGGCGGCGATGTGCACCATCTCCGGCTCGCACATGCCGCGCGTGGTGACTGCCGGGGTGCCGATGCGAATGCCGCTCGTCACAAAGGGCGACTGGGTTTCGCGCGGCACGGTGTTCTTGTTGACGGTGATCGCCGCACGGTTGAGTGCCTGCTCCGCCACATTGCCGGTCAGCTCGGTGCCGCGTGAGCGCAGGTCCGCGAGCATGAGGTGATTATCGGTGCCGCCGGAGACGATCATAAGGCCCGTCTCGATGAGCGCTCCCGCGAGGGCCCGCGCATTCGCGACCACCTGCCTGCAGTATGTCGTGAAGGTCGGGTCCAGCGCTTCCTTGAATGCCACCGCCTTGGCGGCGATCACGTGTTCGAGAGGGCCGCCCTGCGTGCCCGGGAACATCGCCTTGTCGATCGTCTTCGCGTGCTGCGCCTTGCAGAGGATCAGGCCGCCGCGCGGACCGCGCAGCGTCTTGTGCGTGGTCGTCGTGACGACGTCGGCCCACGGGATCGGCGTCGGGTACACACCCGTCGCCGCGAGTCCCGCGAAGTGCGCCATGTCCACCATGAAGATCGCGCCGACTTCCTTCGCCGCCTCCGTGAACTGCTCGTAGTCGAGCACCCGCGAGTACGCGCTGTAGCCGGCGATGATGAGCTTCGGGCGTTCCTTCCGCGCCAACTCACGCATCGCCGCGTAGTCGATGATTCCATGGTCGTCCACGCCGTAGTGCACGGCGCGATAGTTGAGCCCGGAGAAGTTCACCGGCGAGCCGTGCGTGAGGTGCCCGCCCTGCGAGAGGTCGAGGCCCATCACCGTCTCGCCCGGCTTGAGGAACGCGAGATACACCGCCGCGTTCGCGCTCGCGCCGGAGTGTGGCTGCACATTCGCGTGGTCCGCGCCGAACAGCTGCTTCGCGCGGTCGATCGCAAGCTGCTCCACCTTGTCCACCACCTCGCAGCCGCCGTAGTACCGCTTTCCCGGCAGGCCCTCGGCGTACTTGTTGGTGAGCGACGAACCCATCGCCTCGAGGACCGCGGGCGACACGAAGTTCTCGCTCGCTATGAGCTCAAGTCCGTGCGACTGGCGAGCAGTCTCTTCGGCGATGAGCGCCGCGATCTCGGGGTCGGTACAGAGGAGGGCCGCGCCGGGGAGGCGGCGGTCCCAGTTGTTCCAGCCGGGCTTCATGCGATCTCCGTTATGCGTACGCGGCGGAAGAGGAACTCACTCGTCGTTGTCCATCTCGATCTTCTTCACGCGGCCTTCGTGCCGGCCGCCCTCGAAGGCCGTCTCGAGCCACGCTTTGAGGATCTGGATCCCATCCTCCTCGCTCACGAAGCGTGCGGGGAGCACGAGCACGTTCGAGTCGTTGTGCTTGCGTGAGAGCTCGGCGATCTCCCGCGACCACGCCACCGCAGCGCGTACGCCGTGGTGGCGATTGGCCGCGTACGCCATGCCGAGTCCCGTGCCGCAGAGCAGCACCCCGCGCTTCACTTCGCCCTTCCCCACCTTGTCGGCCAGGGGATGCGCGAAGTCGGCGTAGTCGGTGGACGCCGGCGAATGCGTGCCGATGTCCTCCACCTCGTACCCCATCTTCTCGAGCGCGGCGCTCAGGTGCTGCTTCATCTCGAAGCCCGCGTGATCGGATGCGATCGGGATGCGCTCTTTGTCTGTCATGGTCAGGTCAGCTCTTGTTGGGCCACTGCGGCCAGGTGCGCACCAGCCCGTGCACGGCGGCGATGCGACGCTCGGCCAGTTTGTCCGCGGCGAGATAGGAGAAGACGCCATCTTCCTTGGCAATCTGATAAACGCCGAGGATCGTGTCGTAGATCTCGTCCGCCTTGCGCAGTGCGCGCTCGCGCGTCCAGCCCGCGAGTTCGCTGTATACGTTGATCACGCCGCCGGCATTCGCCACGAAATCGGGCGCGTAAAGGATGCCGCGCTTCTCCAGAGCCTCACCATGCTTCGCCGGCTCGAGGAGCTGGTTGTTCGCGCCGCCGCAGACGACTTCCACCTTGAGCATCGGGATGGTGTCGTCATTGAGGATCGCGCCGAGCGCACAGGGTGCGAAGATATCGGCCCTGGCCGAGTAGATCGCATCGCCCTCGACCGCGGTCGCACCGAACTCGGCGACGGCCTGCTTCACGCGCTCCGGGCGGATGTCGCTGACGATGAGCTTCGCGCCGGCGGCATGCAGCTCGCGGCAGAGGTACGTGCCGACGTTGCCGAGTCCCTGCACCGTGATCGTCTTGCCCTTGAGCAACGCCGAGCCCCACTTCTGCTTCGCAGATGCCTCGATCGCGCGGAAGACGCCGTGCGCGGTCACGGGCGACGGGTCGCCGGATTTGTTCGCGAGACCGGCAACATATTCCGTCTCCATGTGCACGAAGTCCATGTCGGCGGTGGTCGTACCCACGTCCTCGGCGGTCACGTAGCGACCGCCGAGCGACTCGACGAAGCGGCCGTGCGCGCGGAAGATCATCTCGCGGTTGGTCACGCGGTTGTCGCCGATGATGACCGACTTGCCGCCGCCGAGGTTGAGGCCAGCGACCGCGTTCTTGTAACTCATGCCGCGCGCAAGGCGCAGCGAGTCGATGATGGCCTCTTCGTCCGAGGCGTAGTTCCAGAAGCGTGTGCCGCCGAGGGCAGGTCCGAGCGTCGTGTCGTGGATCGCAATGATCCCACGGTAGCCAGCGCCCTCGTCGACGCAGAGCACGAGCTGTTCATGGCCGAGGGACGCCATGGTATCGAAGATCTTCATTGTGATTTTGAGATGTGAGATGGGAACCGCTGGAAACTGCCACCGCGCCTGCTCTGCTGCGAGGGTACATCCCTGACCTGCGTGTAGCCGAAATCAGAGTACCGACGTGACCGCGCGTCCAATGATGATGCGCTGCACTTCCGACGTGCCTTCGTAGATCTCCGTGACCTTGGCATCAC
>JANOTV010000148.1:0-2231 GCA_031416495.1 Gemmatimonadota bacterium | reverse complement strand
GAGCTGCGCGGAGCGGAGGGCGCCGACGTAGCCGGCGGGGCCACCGCCTACATAGATCACGTCAAATGATGGCATTGCTTCGGAGGTGGGAGGTGGGCATAGCCCGGGTACATGGGTAACACTTTGGTCCGGCAACATGGGTAACACTTTCGGGCCACTCCCGAATGATGTAGTGGCGCTCGTCGAACGTCGCAATGAGCCCGGTGAGCTCAGTGCGGCCTACCTTGTCCGAGGTCTGCCCAACCGTCGTTTGTGCTGTAGCACGCATGCCCCTATAATGGAGCGCATGCGTAACTTCCGTGCGCCACTCGCGGGCGCTGTTTTGCTGGCGGCCGCGGCCGCGGCGGCGCCGGCCGCCGGCCAGACACCCGCGGCTGATACCGCGGCGAGAATATCCCCCACGCTCAGCTCGCGAGCCGTTGTCCAAGCGGCCCCGCTGACAGGCGCACTGCGAATTGACGGCCGGCTGGACGAGGAAGCCTGGGCACTGGCGACGCCCCACTCCGATTTCATCCAGCGAGACCCCGAGGAGGGGCAGCCGGTTTCGGAGAGAACCGAGGTCCGGGTTCTGGTCGGCACGGACGCGCTCTACATAGGTGCGCGCATGTACGACCGGGAGCCTGGGAGGATTCGCGCGCGACTGGGCCGGCGCGACGAAGCGATCGAGGGGGCCGACCTCTTCGAAGTTTACCTTGACTCCTTCCACGACCGCCTCACCGGCTACGTATTCAGGGTCACCGCCGCGGGCGCGGTCCGCGATGCCGTTGTCACTTCGGGAGGTGCGCAGGACAACTCCTGGGACGCCGTCTGGGAGTCGGGAGTCGCCATCGACTCGCTGGGATGGTCTGCCGAGCTGAGGATCCCCTTCTCACAGATACGATACGACGCGCAGCTCGCGGAGCAGGTGTGGGGGATCCAGTTCGGACGTGTGATCGCGCGCAAGGCCGAGACTGCGTTTCTCCCCTTCGCGCCCAAGCGCGTAGCCGTGACACCGGCCACCTGGGCCGATCTCACCGGGCTCGGCCGGCTGCCGCGCGCCCGGCACCTGGAGCTCCTTCCATACGTCACTGCACGCGCGGAGCATGTCACCGTAGCTCCCGGGAATCCGTTCCGCGACGGCCGCGAGACGCGAATGAAGGCGGGGTTGGACGTGCGCTATGGCTTGAGCAGCAGCTTCACGCTGAGCGGCGCCGTCAATCCTGACTTTGGCCAGGTGGAGGTGGATCCGGCGCGCGTCAACCTCACGGCGAACGAGCTGTTCTTTCCCGAACGGCGACCGCTGTTCGTGGAAGGCGCCGATATCTTCCGCTACGCGCAGCACCGGGTGTACAACTTCACGACGCCCCCGCTCGTCTTCCATTCCCGCCGGATCGGCCGCACACCGCAACGCGTGCTGACCGGGCTGCATCCCTACGTTGACGCCCCAGAAGAAGCGACGATCGCCGGCGCCATGAAACTCGCCGGAAAAACCGCTGGAGGCTTCTCGCTCGGCCTGTTGAACGCGGTGACCAGCCGCCAGGTGGCCCGATTCCAGAACACTGCGCTCGCACAGGGTGAAGAACCGGTCGAGCCGACGACCAACTATCTGGTGGCGCGGGCGCGCCGCAACTTCCGCGCCGGTAACACTTCTTTCGGCGGAATCGCCACGGCGGTGAACCGCGACCTTGGGGATTCCGCGCTCGCCGCGTTGCTGCGCCGCGATGCTTATTTCGCGGGGCTCGACTTCAATCACGCTTGGAAGCAGCGCGAGTGGGTGCTGGACGCCACGGTAGGCGGGACGTACGTGGCGGGCTCGCCAGCCGCGATCGCTCTCACGCAACGCTCGGCCGTTCATTACCTGCAGCGTCCCGACCGGGGGAGCAACCGGTTTGATCCGGCGAAACGCTCTCTTTCAGGAACCTGGTGGCAGCTATCCGCGGCCAAGCGCTCGGGAGTGCACTGGCTCGGGAGCGTCGCGCTCCACGGCACCACGCCGGCGTTCGAGGCGAACGACATCGGGTTTCATCCCCTGGCCGGGTATCGTGGGATATACACGGCGACCATTTACAAAGAGGACAAACCCGGCAGAATCCTTCGCAACCACATGACGGGAATCGGTACTGACCACGCCTGGAACGCCGACGGCGACCGCACCACCGATCTCTATTTCCTCCTGTTGCAGGGGCAGTTGCGCAACTTCTGGCCCATCCGATTCAGGGCCCGCTACCTGCCGGGCTCCTTCGACGACCGGC
>JANOTV010000147.1:0-2873 GCA_031416495.1 Gemmatimonadota bacterium | reverse complement strand
GCAGGCCTACACGCCGGCGTACATCCGCGATCGCATCACGGCGCCTCACCGCGCGCGATGCGCGGCGCCGCCCCACGCGGACCACCGGACGTGACGACGGCCCGGCGTGCCATCGCCGGGCCTTCTTCACGTCTTGAGCAGCTTCTTAGAAGCGAAGACCGATTACGATCGGAAGCGTGTTCAACGATGTGCCGTCCGTCTGGATCGACAGGAAGCGCAGTTCGGTGAACATGTTCGAGTTGCCGAGCGTGAAATTGTAGCCAGCGCCGACGTTGAAGGCGAGGTCGGACTCGTCGCCCTGCAAACCAAAGGCCTCGACCTTCACGTTGTAGTAGCCTAGGCCTGCCAGAAGATAGGGCTTGAACGCGCTCTCGGTCTCGATGTTCATCATGAGGTTCGCCACGCCGCCCAGCAGCGTCACGTTGTCGACGAAGCCTTCGCCTGCATAGCGGCCGTAGTCTGCATCGAAACGGAGGCCGAACATACCGGACAACGGCATGCCGAGGTGCCCACCAACGTGGAAGCCAAGGCCCGCACCGTCACTGAAATCTCCCATCGGAAGCGCAATGCCCGCCTTCACGCCAAAGCGCATCGGCGATTCCATCTGTGCCTCGGCTGCAGTCGAGACCGCAGCGACGAGGACGGTTGCGGTCGCAAGGCTACGGAGGGTAAGACCGATCATGTATGCCTCTCCTGAACGGGTGAGAATATTCCTCTGCGGGTTTCACGTCCTCACAAAAGACGTTCGGAGCGGGAAGAAGTCACCGCCGGAACATCCGGCTCGCGCTCGATCTCATCCTCGAGCTGCTGTCGCCGGAGCAGGGTCCAGTACCTCCCGCGGGCTGCGATCAGTTCATCGTGTCGCCCTTGTTCCACCAGTCGGCCCCCGTCCAGCACGATGATCCAGTGCGCATCGCGGATGGCGGTGATGCGGTGGGAGGCGATGATCGCCGTGCGCCCCGCGGAGGAGAACGCCTCCCGCAGGCCGCGCAAGATGGCCGCTTCGGTGTGGGTGTCCACCGCCGAGAGCGCGTCGTCGAGGATGACGACGGCCGGACGGCGGGCCAGCGCGCGGGCCATCGCGGACCGCTGCTTCTCTCCTCCTGAGAGGTTGATCCCGCGCTCGCCCAGCATGGTCTCCCAGCCGTGGGGAAGACGTGAGATCGTCTCCTCCAGTTGCGCGATGCCGGCCGCCCACCGGGCGTCGTCATCGCTCTCCGTTCCATACCCGAGATTCGCCATGAGGGTATCGCTGAAGAGGATGCTCTCCTGTGGGACGAAACCGATCTCCGCGCGCAGTTCCGCGAGCGGGATGTCGCGTATGTCCACGCCGTCCAGCAGGATGCGACCGCCGGACAGGTCATAGATGCGCGGGATGAGTTCGAGCAGCGTGGTCTTGCCGCTCCCGGTCGCGCCGACGACGCCGAGCACGCTGCCGGCGGGCACGGTGACCGAGATGTCGGACAGGATGTTCCTGGACGAACTGACCTCTCCCGCCCGGGCGGGGTAAGAGAAGGATACGTGCTCGAAGGTCAGCGACCGCCCGCCCTCATTCGGCGGGAGTGTGCGCAGGCGCTCGGGTGAGGGGTCGGTGATGGATGGCCTCGCGTCGAGGATCTCGAGCACGCGAGTCATGGACGCCGCGCCGCGCTGGAAAAGGCTCGTCACCCACCCAAGGGCGATGAGCGGCCAGGTGAGGTTCGCCAGGTAGAGCCCGAACGCAACGAATGCACCGACGCTGAGGATGCCGTCCACGACCATCGATCCACCGATACCGAGCACGACCGCCGCGCCGAGGCCGGCGAAGAATGTGAAGCTCGGGGTCATGAGCCCATTGATGCGCACCAGTCGCAGGTTCCGCTCGAGATACTCCGAGCTGAGCTCGTCGAAGCGTGCGCGCTCGGGAGCCTCCTGGCGATAGGCGCGCACGATGCGCACGCCGGAGAGATGTTCCTGCACGAGCGTCGTGATGGAGCCGAAGCTCGACTGCACGCGCTCGAAGCGGTCGTGGATGGCGCGACCGAGCCAGAGCGTCACCGCGGGCAGCGCGATCATCGGCGCGACGGCGATGAGCGTGAGCCGTGGACTGATCGCCACCATGAACAACAGGGCGAAGAGCCCACCGAAGATGGTGTTCGTCAGGTACATTACAGCAGGACCGGCGGCCATGCGCACGGCGCCTAGGTCGTTGGTGAGTCGCGCCATGATCTCACCGGTCCGCGTGCGGTCGTACCAGGCGGCATCGAGCGTGGTGAGCCGCGCGAACAATGCGTCCCTGAGGTCGTTCTCGATCTGGCGTGAGACACCATTGAGGATCTCCCGCATGTTGAAGCGGAACCAGGCCATCACGAGCGTCAGTGCGATCATGACGCCCGCGATAGAGAGCAGGTCGATGAACGGCGCCCCCGTTCCCATTGTGTCGATGGCGCGACGGAGCAAAGTGGGGATCAGGCTGTACAAGGCTGTGGAGATCACGACACAGGCGAGGCCCGCCGCGAACCGCCAGCGGTACGGCCGGGCCCAGGGAAGCAGCCGCGCGAGTGACTTCAAGCGGAGTTGTCCCCTTGCCGCGAGGCGGGGTGTAGGAGACCGTTCACCGATCGACCAGCATATCGCTGTGCCACCGCAGTGCCCTCACCTCTGGAGAACCACATGATGAGCAAAGATATCAGACGCACTTTCCTTCCGCTCCTCGCGGTGGCGCTCATGGCCGCTGCCTGCGGCGGTGGGGATGACACGGCCAGCCGCGAGATCGAACTCACGCCGGCCGCTGCCGACGCGCCGTTGAACGACGAGGCCTCCAAGGCCGCGCCAGCCCCGGCGCCAGCCCCGGCGCCCGTCACCGTGGCTCCGGCGCCCGCGCCGCGCCCGCC
>JANOTV010000146.1:0-16821 GCA_031416495.1 Gemmatimonadota bacterium | reverse complement strand
ATCCGGCAGCGCATAGCCGTAGGTGATGATCGTGCTGCCCGTCGCGGCGACTGCATCGGGTCGGCGCGTGACTTCGAGGCGCCGCGTGGGCGACTGCAATCCGTTCGCTGACGCCACGAGCCGCACGAAACCATCGCGGCGTGTCGCGACGAGGACGCCGTTGGCATTGATCGTCACTCCCGTGTCGAGCGAGACGAACTGGATGCCGCCGCTGCCGAGCAGCTCGCCGCGACCGTTGTACGCGATCGCGCGCAGCGGTGTCGCGATGCCGAGCGTGTTGCGCAGCGTGTCGCCCGCGATGACGGCCGGATACGGGATGCTGTCGAACTCGATGGCGGCCGCCACCTGTGGGTCGGTGCCCAGCTCCGCACAGCCGAGCACCGCGGCGGCGGCGACCGCGAAGAGCGCAGCGAGCCGTCTGGCGCGGTTCATCGGCCCACGCGTTCCGCGAGGCGGGTGGCGAGGTTCACGTAGGCCTGCGACGCCGGGTCGGCAGGGGAGCGCACGACGGCCGGTTGCCCCGCCGCGAACGATTCGGCGATCGCGAAGCTGCGCGGCACGATGATGTCGAGCATCAGGTGCGCCGGTACCTTCTCGCGGATGTAGGCGACGGTCGTCTCGCACGCCGGGTTCCCCGCCTCGAACATCGTCAGCAGGATCCCGTCGAACACCAGGCGTTCATGGGTGGTCACGATGTCCTGTACACCGCGAAGTATCTGCGGGGTCGTCTGCAGCGCGAGCGGTTCCGCCTGCAGCGGCACGAGCACGCGGTCGGAGGCGGCGATCGCATGGCGCGTCACGGGACCCAGGCCCGGCGGCGTGTCCACCACCACCATGTCGCAGCGCTCGCTCGCGGCCGCCAGCATGCGATGCATGAGGTCGGACGACGCGATGAGGTTCTGGTATGCCGTGTGATCGACCGCATTGCTCACGCTGCCGGCGAGCATCACGCGCAACCAGGGCAGCGATGTAGGCAGCAGCACTTCGCGCAGCGAGCGGTCGCCCGCGAGATGATCGGCGAAGCCATAGGTCGGATGGCCGCGGCGGAGCCCCGCGCCGTACCGTACCGAACCCTGCGGATCGACGTCCACCAGCAGCGTCTTCATGCCGCGACGCGCGAAGGCCGCCGCAAGATTCACCGCCGTGGTGGTCTTCCCGACTCCGCCCTTCTGGCTCACGATCGAGAGGATGGTCCCCAAGCGGTGCTACTCCCCGGCAGGTGCGGCGCCGCCATCACTGGCCGGTGCGCGAAGTTGTTCGAGCGTGGACTCGGCGTGCGCCACCCAGCGGGCGGCTTCGGGTCCGGTCGGCGCATGCGAGACGAATGTGCTCAGGTGCTTGATGGCCCCCGGCGTGTCGCCGCGCTTGAGAAGCAGGAATGCGAGTCCGTAGTGGGCACCGGAGAGCGTCGGGTCGATCCCGAGCGCCTTCCGGTAGGCCCGCACCGCCTCCTCGTGCCGACCGATGCGCGAGAGGGCGATCGCCATGTTCTGCAGGATCTTGAGATCTTCCGGACGTTCACGCAGGGCGAGACGGTACGATGTCACCGCCGCGTCGTAGTCGCCCTGACGCTCCAAGACCAGCGCCTCGTTCAGATAGTCGAGGCGCTGCCGGTTCTGTACGGACTCGGAGCGGCCGCCAAAGAGGCGGTCCCAAAATGACATATCGTGAGTGTGGCGGGTATCCCGGACAAGCTATTGCCGGGCAGGGGGGGCAGCAACCGCGAACGGCCGGAGTTACCTCGCGCTGCGGAACGGGGTAGCCTTCTACTCGTCGGAGACAATCACCCGCAGTCGAGGAACGCCATCATGCCCACGCGCCGGTACGCCCCTGGTCCGCCGCAGGAGACGATGATCGTCGAATGGCCTCTGTTCGGTGAACTCTCTCGCGCACTGGCGCTCAAGGTCTCGCACAGCTTCGATCCCGACCTCGTGGTCGGCGTCGCGACGGCGGGCGTGGTGCCAGGCGCCGTCGTCGCCGCGATGCTCGACCGGCCCTTCCACTCGATCATCGTGAGCCGGCGGTATCGTGCCGAAGAAGTGCGCGAGGCGCCCGCTGTGCTCTCGGCCGCGCCGTCGGAAGTCGTTGGAAGGCGGGTGCTGATCGTGGATGAGACCTGCAAGGACGGCGACACGCTGCGTCTCGCCGTGGCCGCGATCATCAACGGAGGCGCCTCAGAGGTGCGGACGGCGGTGAGCTTCAAGACGGGGCACTACAACCCCGACTACTACGGATTCGAGACCGAGGCGGAGATCGTCCTGCCCTGGGATCGCGAGCACATCGTGGAAGGGGAACTCCGGCCGAACCCGAAGTACGAGCATCTCAAGGCGGTGTGAGCTACGCGAGTTCCTGCAGTGCCGCCTCGTACTGC
The DNA here is from genome assembly GCA_031416495.1 of Gemmatimonadota bacterium. GTDB lineage: Bacteria > Gemmatimonadota > Gemmatimonadetes > Gemmatimonadales > Gemmatimonadaceae > Pseudogemmatithrix. The sequence continues at coordinate 14,450 of JANOTV010000146.1, read as the reverse complement.
ACGCCTTCCGTGAGCCGCTGGTACGCATACCCGATCACCTCGGGGCTCCCCAGCAGGAAGCGGCAGCGCGCGGCGCCCGCCGTGCGGCACTCGACTTCCATGCACGCAAGCGCGCCATCTGCCACGCGGCCGAAGAAATCGGCCAGCAGACCCGCCGTGTAGTAGCAGGCCGGGTACGGCATCGCGGCGGCAGGATCAGCCTCAGCCCAGTCCGCGCTGTCGAGCGCCACGGCGGCATCGCCGAGCGGCGTCATCGTCACCGAACCCCAGCCTGCCTGGGCGAAGAACTGCGCGGCCACCTGCTGGAACATCGCATACGACATCGCCTCGGGCGCATCTTCGCCACGCTGCGCGCACCAGTCGCGGAACGCGGCGAACACCGTCTCGCCACCCGCGTATCCAGCGTCCTGCAGCACGGCGGCGAATCCATCGCCGAGGTCGCGTTGGAGCGACGCACGCAACGAGCGGAGCGACGCATGCGGCAGCGCCGAGAGCGTGGAGTTGGCGAGTGAGAGCGTCATGGCGAAGGGGTCGAGGAAGGGTTTTTCACTGTCCGAGGCGGCGCAGGAGCTCCGCCTCATCAATTACTGTAACACCGAGCTGCTGCGCCTTCTCGAGTTTGCTGCCGGCTTCATCGCCGGCCACCACGATGTCGGTCGCCTTGGAGACGGAACTGGTGACCTTGCCACCGGCGCTCTCGATGCGCTCCGTCGCCTGCGGGCGCGACAGGGTGGGCAGGGTACCAGTGAGGACGATCTTCATCCCCTTGAAGACACCGTCGGAGGCCGCGGCCCGCGGCTCATCCATGCGGAGTCCCGCGGCGCGCAGCCGTTCGAGCAGATCCCGCGCGATGGGATCGTCGAACCAGGCCCGCACCGCCTCGGCCATCGTCTGTCCCACACCATGGAGTGCTTCGAGGTCCTCGACGGAAGCCGCGGCGAGCGCGTCCATGCTGCCGAACGCCCGCGCGAGGAGCTTCGCCGACTCGCCACCCACATGCCGGATGCCGAGCGCATAGAGCAGGCGTGACAACGGCTGCGATTTCGATGAGGCGGTGGCCGCGATGAGTGCCTCTGCACTCTTCGCAGCGAACCGCTCGAGCCCCGCGACCTGCTCGACGGTGAGGCGGTAGATGTCGGCGCCATCGTTCACGAGCCCCGCGGCAATGAGCTGCTCGAGTCGCTGGTGGCTCAGCCCGCGGATGTCCATCGCATCGCGCGAGGTGAAGTGCGCGAGCGCCTCGAGGCGGCGCCCGGGGCAGGCGACGTTCGGGCAGTAGATCGCCACGTCCTCTTCGTCGCGTTCGACGGGCGTTCCGCAGATGGGGCACTGCGTCGGCACGTCGATGATGCGCTCCGCGCCGGTGCGTCGTTCGGGCACGGGACCGAGGATCTGCGGTATCACGTCGCCCGCGCGCTTCACCTGCACCATGTCGCCGATGCGCAAGTCTTTCGCCGCGACGACGTCGAAGTTGTGCAGCGTGGCAAAGTTGATCGTCGCGCCGCCCACCTCGACCGGGTCCAGCACCGCGCGCGGCGTGAGTGCGCCGGTGCGTCCCACCTGCACCTCGACGTCGAGCAGCAGTGTCTCCGCGATGTCAGGCGCGAACTTCCGCGCGATCGCCCAGCGCGGCACGCGGCCGCCGATCATGCCGAGCTCCGACTGCAGCGCGAGCCGATTCACCTTCACCACGCCGCCGTCGATGGCGAACGGGAGCGCTGGCCGGATCGTGGACTCGAGTGCGCGCGCCCACTCGTTCACCGCGTCGAGTGAGGCCGCCGAGCGTCGGTGCGGCGCGACCGGGATGCCCCAGGACTCGAGCGTGGAGAGGAGCTCGTGCTGCGTGGCGAACGGCAGCGACTCGACACCCGGCACGGCGAACGCATAGCCGAAGAACATGAGCGGCTTCTTCGCCGTCTCGCGCGGATCCTTCTGGCGGAGCGCGCCGGCGGCGGAATTGCGCGGGTTGGCGAACACGTCCTCTCCTGCGGCCACGCGCTGCTCGTTCAGGCGCTCGAAGCCCGCGAAGGTCATGAAGACCTCGCCGCGGACCTCGATCGTCGCGGGCCAGTCGCTGCCCGCGAGGTGGCGCGGCACGTCGGGGATGGTGCGGATGTTCGCGGTGACATCTTCGCCGACACTGCCGTTGCCGCGCGTCGCACCCACCGCGAGCACTCCGTCGCGATACGTCAGTGAGACGGCGGCGCCGTCGATCTTCAACTCGCAGCAGTAGCCGTCGCGATCGACGGCGCTGCCCACGAGCTTCCGCGTGCGCGTGTCCCACTCGGCGAGTTCGGTCTCGTCGAAGGCGTTGTCGAGCGACGCCATCGGCTCGAGATGCGTGTGCTTCGCGAGATGACTCTCCGTGTCGGGCGCACCCACCCGCATGGTGGGAGAGTCGGCGTCGCGGAGCTCGGGATGGTCGCGCTCCAGCGCCTGCAGCTCGCGGAACAGCCGGTCGTACTCGGCGTCGCTGCGCACGGGCTTGTCGAGGACGTAATACTCGTGCGCCGCCCGTTCGATCAGGCGGCGCAGTTCCGTGGCGCGTGCGGCGGGAGAGTCCGGCTTGCTCAGTCGGCCGCGCCCTCGGGCTCTGCCGTAAGGCCGCCCTGCAGCAGGAAATTCTCGACGAATAAGAGACCCGGCTCGCCGGCGCGCTTTACCATGCGGAGGAGCGTGTCCATGGACGAGACCTCCTCGCGCTGCTCGTTGACGAACCACTCGAGTGCGTTCTTGGAGAGATGGTCGCGGTCCTTGATCGCGATGTCGACGATCTCGTTGATCTGGCGCGTCACGCGCAGTTCGGAGTCGAGCGCGAGCGAGACGGCATCGGCGGCGCTGGTGAAGCCACCCTTCGGCGACGGGATCGCGGGGATGGCGAGATCGCCGCCCGCCTGGAGGATGTAGCGCACGAAGCGCATCGCGTGATCGCGCTCCTCGGCGGACTGCTTGAAGAAGTGCTTGGCGAGGGTCGGGAGACCTTCGGCGTCGAAGTAGGCGGCGATGGTGATGTACTGGTTCGACGCCGCGAGCTCGTTGCCGACCTGCTCGTTGAGGGCGGTATTCATCTGCTTCGTGATGATCATCTGTTGGACTCCCCGCGTATCGCGCGGTGTATTGAGATCGTCGGTTCTTAGGTTGCTTAACGTTGTCAGGGAGCGCAAGGTGGGTCAATGACGGTGGTCGAGCTCATCGAGCGGAAGCGGGACGGCGGCCGACTGACGCCGGAAGAATGGCGTACGCTGATGGCGGGATACGCCGCAGGAGAGGTGCCCGACTACCAGATCGCCGCGCTTGCGATGGCGGTCTTCTTCCGTGGCATGGACGACGGGGAGACCGAGGCACTGATGGTCGCGATGCTCGAGAGCGGCCGCAGGCTCGACTTCTCGCACCTCACCGTGCCGCGCGTGGACAAGCACTCCACCGGCGGCGTCGGCGACAAGGTGTCGATCGTGCTCGCGCCGCTCGTGGCGGCGTGCGGTGTTGCAGTTCCGATGATGTCGGGGCGCGGACTGGGCCACACCGGCGGCACCCTCGACAAGCTCGAGAGCATCCCCGGTTTTCGCACGCGGCTCTCGCTGGAGGATGCGGTCGCGCAGGTGGAGCGCATCGGCTGTGCGCTCATCGGACAGACGCGCGAGATCGCGCCCGCCGACCGCCGCCTCTACTCGCTCCGTGACGCCACCGCGACCGTCGAGGCCATCCCGCTGATCGCGGCGAGCATCATGAGCAAGAAGCTCGCGGAGGGACTTACGGGACTCGTGCTCGACGTGAAGACCGGCGCAGGCGCGTTCATGCCGAAGACGGAGGACGCGCTCAAGCTCGCGCGCACGATGATCGCACTCGGCGAGAAGAACGGCTGCCAGACGGTGGCGCTCCTCACCGACATGGACACGCCGCTGGGCATGGCCTGCGGCAATGCGCTCGAGGTGGAGGAGTGCGTGCAGGTGCTGCGCGGTGAAGGGCCCGCCGACCTGCGCGACCTGACGCTCGCGCTCGCGGTGGAGATGTTGCTCGTCGCCGGAGTCGCCGCGAGTGCCGCGAGTGCGCTCGACCGGGCGAAGCAGACGCTCGCAAGCGGCGCGGCGCTCGCCAAGTTCAGGGAGATCGTTCAGGCGCAGGGCGGTCATCCGGGCGTGGTGGACGATCCGAAGCAGCATCTCGCGCATGCGCCGTTGCGCGAACGCGTCGTGGCCGCGCGCGCGGGCTTCGTGCAGCGGCTCGAACCGCGCCTCATCGGCCGCGCGATCACGCTGCTCGGCGGCGGTCGCACGCGCGTGGAAGATGAGATCGATCCGGCCGTGGGCATCGTGCTCCAGGCGAAGCCCGGCGCGCGCGTCGCGAAGGGAGACCCGATCGCGACGATTCACGCCCGCGACGAGGCGACGCTGGCCGGCGCACGGGATCTGTTCGCGCGCGCGGTGGTCATCGGCGGCGAACCGCCGACGAAGGCCAGACTCGTGTCGCACCGGGTGACCGCGGCTGGGGTGGACGAACTGGCCGGTTAGCGACAGATTGGGTCGTATGAGAACCCAACGTGATTACGAGCAGCTGGCCGGACTCGGCGCCTTCGGCGCTGCGGGAGGCATCATGCTCGCATGGCTCGCCCTGGTCTGGTTCGTTCGGCCGGTGCCTACGGGCGGCATCGACGGCACGTCGCACCTGGTGGTCGCCTCGGCGGCGTTGATGGTGCTCGGGCTGATGGCGCTGGTGCATGTCTGGCTCGGCATCCAGCTGCGACGCGGGGCCGATTCCATCAGGGGATAGCTGCGCCCCGTCCGGCGGTCAGGCTAGACAAAACCGCCGGAACAGTCGTCCGATCCGCGTCCGCCACTCGTTCGGCACCTCGACGGCCGCTGCCTCGTCGCCCCAGGTGGCAAGCGCCGCAGCGACCTCCTCGATGATCGTCGCGCCGTCGGCGGGTAGGTCGAACTTCGCGCCGAGCGCGAGGATGTCGGCGCGCGTGAAATCGTCGTCCTTTCCGGCGAGCGTCATCTGGTGCGTGCGCGTCCACGCGTTGCCGCGTGCGAAGGTCAGGTCGAACGCCGGTGAGAGACGCCACGCGCCGTCGTTGCCCATGAGGAAGCCCAGGTTCTTCACGTGGTCGTCCTGGTTGATCGCCGAGAGATTGAAGACCATGCGCCGGAACGCCTCGTTCACCGCCGGCTGCGGCAACCGTAGCAGCCGCACCGTGCGCAGGTACTGCTCGTACGAGAACGCGCCACGCACGTTGTAGTCGACGTGTTGCAGCCCGCCCAGGCTGTGCATGTGCGTGCGCGCTTCGCCGTCGCGGTCGAACCTCCGGGTCATGAAGTGCGCGAAGTCGCCATCGTACAGGAGGTGCGACTCCGGCATGTCGATGCCGGCGGACCGCACCATGCGCGAGTACGCGAACTCGATGCGGCCGAACGGCCCTGCGCGCCTGTCCGTGCGCACCTGCGGTCCGCCGGAGCCGTCGGTGACGCCATCGAACTTGATGATCCAGTGCTCCTCGCCTGGCTCCCGTGGTGCGAATGCCGAACGCGCACGATTACGCTCGCGGTCCCAGAGGATGAGCGCCTTGGCGCGCGCGCCACCCGCCGAGCTGCCCACCTGCATCAGCTCGCGCACGACGACGCTGGTGTCGCCCTCGATGACCCGCCGCGCCTGGTCGACCAGGCGCGCGATCTCCAGCGCCTCAGAGACCGGCGCCGACAGCGCGCCGTCGAGCGCCGGGCGGAACTCGAGAGCGCCCATGGCCCTTGCGCCGATGTAGAGCAGCTTCTGCACGGGGCTCAGCGCGAGGTCGGGAGTGCCGCGTTCCTCGAAGTAGCGGCGGATCACCGCGTTGCCGAAGGCGTCGGGAAGCGCATCCGCCAGTACGCCGGGCAGTCCCGCGAATGCCTGAGTGCGTCGCAGGGCGGGGAACTCGCGTGGTCCAGCGAAGGAGAGCGGGAGGTGCACCGGCGAGATCTCGAGCCCCGACCGCCGGAACTCCGCGGCGTATTCGAATGTGATGCGCCCCTGACGGTCCTCTGACACGGCGCCCACGAGCTGGCCCCAGAGCCAGACGCTCGCGACGGTGTAGTCGCGGACGGGCATCACTCGCCTCGCGGCTTGCGCGGCGCGTAGGCGCGTTGGCGTTCGCGCATGCGCACGCGCATGCGTTCGTGCGGGTGGTGGCTGATGAGCTCGAGCGGCGACACGAGCGGCTCCGGCAGGAACGACTCAAGGTCGTCAAGTCGGCCGAGCGCGCGCAGGATCTTCACGAGCGACTCGAGGCTCGTATTGATGCCCGATTCGGCCCGACGCACGGTCTTCTCGCCAACGCCCGCAGCCGTCGCGACCTGATCGAGCGACTGGTTCTGCTGGAGCCGAATGCGTGTGAGGCGTCGGCCGATCTCGTGAAGAACCTCGGGGGTCGTGCTTGCGGGACCGATCTGCATGCGGACTCCGGGTGGATGCTCGTATCCAAGGTAGCGAGCACTCCGGCGATACGCAATAGATAGCGGCCATATACGACCGCTTGAACCGTTCTTATACCTAGTAACGGTTATATACGACCGTTACTAGCAACGTGTCAGATGTCCAGGTTCGACGCGAACTTCGCGTTCTCCTCGATGAACACGCGGCGCGGCTCGACTTCGTCGCCCATCAGCCTCGTGAAGATGTCGTTCGCGAGGAAGGCGTCGTCCATCGTCACCTTGAGGATGGTGCGCGTCTCCGGGTCCATCGTCGTCTTCCAGAGCTGGTCGGGATTCATCTCGCCGAGGCCCTTGTAGCGCTGGAGATTGATGCCGGTCTTGCCGTCGCCATTGCCCATGCGCAGCGCGATCGCGTCACGCTCGGCCTCGTCGTAGGCGTAGTACTCTTCCTTGCCCTTGGCCACGCGATAGAGCGGCGGCTGCGCGATGTAGATCATGCCGGCATCGATCAGCTCGTGCATCTGACGGAAGAAGAAGGTGAGCAGGAGGGTCCGGATGTGCGCGCCGTCGACGTCGGCGTCGGTCATGATGATGATCTTGTGGTACCGGACGTTCTCGAGCGTGAACTCCTCCTTGATGCCGGCGCCGATCGCGGTGATGATCGTCCGGATCTCCTCGTTGGAGAGGATCTTGTCGATGCGCGCCTTCTCTACGTTGAGGATCTTGCCGCGCAGCGGGAGGATCGCCTGGAACATGCGGTCGCGTCCCTGCTTGGCGGAGCCGCCGGCCGAGTCACCCTCGACGAGGTAGATCTCGCAGAGCGCGGGATCGGAGAGTGAGCAGTCGGCGAGCTTGCCCGGCAGGTTGCCGACGTCGAGCGCCGACTTCTTGCGGGTGAGGTCGCGCGCCTTGCGTGCCGCCTCGCGTGCACGCGAGGCGGAGAGGCACTTCTCGAGGATGATGTTCGCGACGCGCGGATGTTCCTCGAGGTACGACGCGAGCCACTCGTTGACGCTCGTCTTGACCGCGCTCTCGACTTCCGAGTTGCCGAGCTTGGTCTTGGTCTGTCCCTCGAACTGCGGCTCGCGGACCTTCACCGAGAGCACGGCGGTCAGGCCTTCGCGCACGTCGTCGCCGGAGAGCTTCACTTCCTTGTCCTTCCTGGCGAACGACGACTTGTCGAGATGCTTGTTGATCACGCTCGTGAGGGCCGACTTGAAGCCGGTGAGGTGCGTGCCACCCTCATGCGTGTTGATGTTGTTGACGAACGAGAAGACGTTCTCGTTGTAGCCGTCGTTGTACTGCAGCGCGAGCTCGATCCCGACGTCGTCCTTCTCGCCTTCGAGGTAGAGGATCTCGGGATGCAGGCCCTTCTTGCCAATGCTGTTGAGGAAGGCGACGAACTCCCTGAGGCCGCCCTTCGCGTGGAAGGTCTCCTCCTTCTCGCGGCCCTCGCGCTCGTCCTTCAGCACGATCGTCAGGCCCTTGTTCAGGAACGAGAGTTCGCGCAAGCGCGTGGAGAGCGTGGTGTAGTCATACTCGAACTCGGTGAAGATCTCGTGGTCGGGCTTGAACCAGACCTTCGTGCCGGTCTCCTTCGCCTTCACGGGGCCGAGCAGCTTGAGCTTCGTCGTGGTGTCGCCGCGCACGAAGTCCATGTAGTGCTCCTTGCCGTCGCGCTTGACCCAGACCTTGAGCGACTCGGAGAGCGCGTTGACCACGGAGACGCCGACGCCGTGCAGACCGCCGGAGACCTTGTACGTGTTCTTGTCGAACTTGCCGCCGGCATGCAGCACCGTGAGCGCGAGTTCGAGGCCGGGGATCCCTTCCGTCGGATGGATGTCGACCGGGATGCCACGACCGTTGTCCTCGACGAGGATCGAGTTGTCGGGGTGGATCGTCACCGTCACGGCGTCGCAGTAGCCCGCGAGCGCTTCGTCGATGGAGTTGTCGACGACCTCGTACACGAGGTGATGAAGACCGCGCGCGGAGGTCGAGCCGATGTACATGCCAGGGCGCTTCCGAACCGCTTCGAGACCCTTGAGTACTTGTATGCCGGAGGAGTCGTACTGCGATTCGGCTGCGTCGTTGGTCTTGGCCATTATTCCGACTGAGGATTGGAGCGTCAGAGGCTGGATTCGTCGCGCGAAGAAATGCCGAAATCGCGGCGCAAACACATCATCGAAAAGTAGCGTCCGCGCCGCGTGAAAGCAACGCAGTCCTCCTCTGTAGATCGCCCCTCGGCAACCCGATGGCGCATGGCGGCCGCGACCCACTGCGGCGGATCAGGAACGCAGCAGTTCCCAGCGGATCTTCTTCACCGGCGCGCGCGGCGATCCCGCGTTGATCTTTGCCACCAGCGAACGCTCCATGAGCGAGAGCTCCGACATCCACCCATGCGTCTTCACTCCCACCACCAGCGTGCCGTCGTCCGTCACGAGACGCGGCTGCGTGACGCCGGCGATCTGCGGGCCGACGATCTCAGGCCATGCCTCGATCACCCACGCGCGCGCGACCTCCTCGTCGAGACCGCGTGAGCTCAGCAGATCCGAGAGCGCTTCGGCGATCGCGCGCAGCTTGTTCTTGCCCGAGCGGGGTTCGCGGGTCATTGGGTGAACACGCCCTCGCTCACCTTCCACCGCTCCAGTCGCGTGAAGCGCGCCGGGATCTCATCCTCACGCGGCACGCACAGCACGCACTGCCCGACACCCGACTCCTCCAGCAGCGTGAGGATGCGGCTCGTGCGTCGGCGGTCGAGCTCGGCGAAGGGATCGTCGAGCAGCAGGAGCGGCGTCACGCCCGTCGCATCGCGGTGAGTCGCCGACTCCAGGATGCGCAGCACGATGGCGGCGGTGCGCTGCTGGCCTGCGGAGCCGACGGCGCGCAGGTCGTGACCATCGAGCTCGAGGAGCAAGTCGTCCCGGTGTGGCCCGGAATGCGTGATGCCCCGACGCAGGTCATGCGCACGCTGCCGCACGAGCTGTGCGCGCAGCGCCTCGCGCGGGTCATCCGCTGCCGCGAATGAAGAGGCGTAGCTCAGACTCGCCGGTGCGCGTTCCCCGATCGCCGCGCACTTCGCGCCGAACTCCTCCGCACGCTCGGCCACCCACGCACGACGCGCCTTCACGAGCACGGCGCCATGTTCCGCGAGCGCCGGTTCCCATGCGGCAACCGAGCCGCTATGCTCGTTCGCGCTGCGCGATGTGCGCGGGGTGCGCGTCACACGCGTCGCGTCGCGCAATGCCGCGTTGCGGCGCACGAGTGCCCCACGGTAGAGTCGCAGCGCATGCAGATAGGGCGCCGAGGTGAGCGCGAGTGTGATGTCGAGATAGCGACGGCGTTCCGCGGGTGCGCCGGCCACGAGATCCACGTCGCGCGGCGAGAACGAGACGGAGGGCAGTGCATCGAGCGCATCGGTGAGACGCTCCGGCTCGCTCCCGTCGATCGTGATCTTCTTGCGCCCGGTCTTGTCCACCGCGGCGCTCACCCGGTGCCCGCCGGTGCCCGACGTCTGCGCGGCGATGTGGAACGCCGTCGCGCCGAAGCGGATCAGCTCGCGGTCGCGCGCGCCGCGGAGCGAACGCATCAGGCGCAGGTACGCGATGGCCTCGATGAGATTCGTCTTGCCCTGGCCATTCTCGCCCACGATCACGATGCCCTCGGGCGGCAGCCTGAGCTCGGCGCGCGCGATGTTGCGGAAATCATGGACCGTGAGCGCGTCGAGCTGCGCGTTCTGCTCAGGCCCCACGGAATTCCGGCGCCCGTTTGGCAAGGAACGCACTCGTGCCCTCGCGCATGTCGGCGGTACGGCCCACGGCGCCGAAGTGCTTCGCCTCGAGCGCAAGCGCGTCGTCGAGCGGCAGGTCGGCGCCCTGCGTGATCGCGGCGATCGCGTGGCGCACCGCGAGCGGGCCGTTCTTCGTGATCGTGCGCGCGAGTGAGCGCGCTGCATCCATCAGCGCTTCCGGCGGGAACACGGCGTTCACGAGTCCCATCGCCATCGCGGCGTCGGCATCGATCATGTCGCCGGTGAGGACGAGTTGCAGCGCGCGGCCCATGCCAACGAGGCGCGGCAGGCGCTGCGTGCCGCCGTAGCCGGGGATGAGCCCCAGCTTGGTCTCGGGCAGCCCGAACTTCGCGGTGGTGCTCGCGACGCGCATGTGACACGCCAGCGCGAGCTCGCAGCCTCCGCCGAGCGCGAAGCCGTTCACGGCGGCGATCACCGGCTTGGACGAGCGCTCGATGCGCGTGAAGACCGCCGTGCCGAAGGCGGAAGTAACCTCGAGGCCGGCCGGTGTTGCTGCGGCGGCCGCGACCTCGGCGATGTCCGCCCCGGCGACGAAGGCGCGTCCCGCGCCGGTGAGGATGATCGCTCTCACCTGGTCCCTTGTGGCGAGGCTCGTGAACATGCGGTCGAGCTCGGCGATGACCGCCTCGTTCAGCGCATTGAGCTTGTCGGGGCGATTGATGGTGACCGTCGCGACTCTATCAGCGATCTCGAGGAGGAGGAACTCGAACGGCGTCTCGGCTTGGGAGGACATGTCTTTCGTCGCGTTGGGAGGGGACAGGTGGGTTCTGCCACGCGCGTGCAATCTATACGTTTGACCCATGAGCCAGTCGCATGCTGCGAGCCAGGGGGTCCCGGCGGGAATCATCCGGGCCGTGCAATGGTCACCGGCGGGAACGCTGCGGATCATCGACCAGCGCCGGCTGCCCGGCGAGTATGTCGAGCGAGATTTAGCGACGCTCGACGAGGCCGCAGAGGCCATCCGCACACTCGCGGTGCGCGGTGCGCCCGCCATCGGCGTCGCGGCGGCGATCGCGCTCGCCCAGGCGGCCGATGCCGTGATGGAGCATCGTGAGGTCCTGCGTGTGGACCTGCTCGATGCGATCCGCGCGGGCGCTGCAGTGCTCCGTGCGACGCGCCCGACCGCGGTGAATCTCGCCTGGGCACTCGACCGCATGCTCGTGCGCGCCGAGTCGGCGCCGGGCGATGCGCTCGATCTCTCGGCGGCGATGCGTATGGAAGCGGATGCGATCCTCGCGGAGGACCAGGCGATGTGCCGCGCCATCGGCGAGCATGGCGCGACGCTGTTGCACCAGGGCATGCGCATCCTCACGCACTGCAACGCCGGCGCGCTCGCGACGAGCGGCATCGGCACGGCGCTCGCGCCGGTGTATGTCGCGCACGAACGCGGACTCGCGATGCGCGTCTTCGTCGACGAGACGCGGCCGCTGTTGCAGGGCGCGCGTCTCACCGCCTGGGAACTCGCGCGTGCCGGTGTGCCCGTCACGCTGATCACCGACGGCATGGCGGCGAGCCTGATGGCTGCGGGGCGCATCGACATGGTGATCGTCGGCGCCGACCGGATCGTGGCGAACGGCGACGTGGCGAACAAGATCGGCACGTATGGTCTCGCGGTGCTCGCGCGTCACCATCGCATTCCGTTCGTTGTGGCGGCGCCATGGAGCTCGGTGGATGCGCATACGCCGAACGGGGCGGCGATAGAGATCGAGCAGCGCAATCCGCGCGAGATCACCCATCTCTCGTTCTGGCGCGATGGCGGCGCGGGCGCGCATCGCGTCGCGCCCGAGGGGATCGCCGTGCACAACGCCGCGTTCGACGTGACGCCCGCCGCGCTCGTGACGCATTATGTGACCGACCGCGGCGTGCAGCACGCGCCGTTCAGGATCGACACGAGCGCTGTCGAGCTCCCACCACCCGCCTGAGAGTACACGTCATGCGCCATCTGCTCGCGCTGGATCAGGGCACCACGAGTTCGCGTGCGCTCGTGGTGGCAGCCGACGGCCGCGTGGTGGGTCGTGGGACGCGTGAGCTCACGCAGTTCTTCCCGCACCCGGGCTGGGTGGAGCACGACGCGGAAGAGATCTTCGCGGGTACGGTGGCCGCCGCGCGCGATGCGATCGCCGAAGCGGGTGTGACGCCCGATGCCATCGGCATCACCAACCAGCGCGAGACCGTGGTGCTCTGGGACCGCGCGACAGGGCGACCGCTCGACCGCGCGATCGTCTGGCAGGACCGTCGCACCACCGCGCGTTGTGCCGCTCTGCGCGCGGCGGGGCAGGCGGAAGCCATCCATGAGGTGACGGGCCTCGTGCCCGACCCGTATTTCAGTGCGACCAAGCTCGAGTGGTTGTTGCAGCACAAGCCGCGCGATGCTCAGGCGCACCCCGAACGTCTGGCGGCGGGCACCATCGACACGTGGTTGATCTGGAAGCTCACGAACGGCGCGGTGCATGCGACTGATCCGACCAACGCATCGCGCACGATGCTCTACGACATCAACACGATGGAGTGGAGCGAGCAACTCGGCGCGCTGTTCGGCGTGCCGCGCTCGATCCTTCCTGAAGTGCGCGCATCGTCGGGCGACTTCGGCATCGCGGCGAGCGAGCACTTCGGCATGGAGATCCCCATCTGCGGCGTGGCCGGCGACCAGCAGGCGGCGCTCTTCGGGCAGGGATGCTGGGAATCGGGGATGAGCAAGAACACCTATGGAACGGGCGCGTTCATGCTGTTGCACACGGGGTCGAAGCGACCCGTGGGCGGGCAGGGGATCCTCACGACCATCGCCTGCGATGCGCGCGGCAGACCGGCGTATGCGCTCGAGGCGGGCATCTTCGTCGCCGGTGCGGCGGTGCAATGGCTGCGTGATGGACTCGGCCTGCTGAAGACCTCCGCGGAGAGCGAGGCGATGGCGCGGTCGGTGGAGGGCACCGATGGCGTCTACTTCGTGCCCGCGCTGACCGGCCTGGGCGCGCCCTCATGGGAGCCCGATGCGCGCGGGACGATCGTCGGACTCACGCGCGGGACGACGCGCGCGCATCTCGTGCGCGCGGCACTCGAGGCGATGGCATATGGCACCGCCGATCTGCTCGACGCGATGCGCGGCGCGAGCGGCGCATCGCTCGACGTACTGCGCGTGGATGGCGGTGCGACGCTCAACGACTGGCTCATGCAGTTCCAGGCCGACGTGCTTGGCGTGCCCGTGGAACGGCCGGACGTGATCGAGACGACGGCGATGGGTGCGGCGGGGCTGGCCGGCATCGCAGCGGGCGTGTGGCCCGACGCCGAGAGTTTCTTCGCATCGCGCGAGTACCACCGCTTCATGCCGTCGGCCCATGCGGCTCAGGCGCGGCAGGGTCTCTCGGGATGGCGCCGCGCCGTGCGCGCGACGGTGCGCTGGGCGCGGGACAGGGAGGTCTGATGGAGTTCCCATTCGCGATCGCGTTCGTGATCTCCGGATTCCCGTTCGGTGGCCCGCAGCATCAGCGGCCGCGCGACGACTGGTTCGCGGTGGACAAGGCCAAGCATTTCGTGGTGTCGGCGGTGATCCAGGGTGTGGGGCACTCGGTGTTGCGGGCGAACGGGTACGAGTACCGAGAGGCGGCCTGGACGGCGGGAACCGTCACGCTGTCGACGGGGCTGGCGAAGGAGTTCTGGGATGTGCGGCGGGGACGGCTGTTCTCGTGGAAGGATCTGGTGGCGGATGGTGTCGGTGGTGTGACGGGAGCGGTGGTGATGCGGCAGGTGGATCGGTAGGGCAGAGACCGATCACGGCGGCGTACCCGCCTTCTCCCGCATCGGCGTCGAAAGCCGCATGGCGTCATCATCCGTGCGGATCACGCGGGGTGTGAGGAAGACGAAAAGTTCCGTCTCAACCGTCTGACGCGTTGCCCGACCGAAGAGGCCACCGATCAGAGGAATAGCGGATAGAATCGGGAGACCACCCTGGCGCACTTCTCGTTGACGGTCGGTCAAACCACCGAGGACGACAGTTTGACCATCCCGAACGAGAAGCTGCGTCTGAACGCTCCTTGTTGAGATGACCGGCGCGTTGAACCTGAATGAAAGGGCGCTGGCTTCCGACGACGATCTCTGCGACCTGATTGTTTGTCGCCAGCACAATCGGCCGGGTGAGGATCTTCACTTCGCCTCTGGCCGAAGCAAGTCGCAGTGTGCTCTCGAGGTCATAGCCGCCGGAGACAGCCTTTTTCAGTTACGACCTCGCCGGACGGCTCGTGCAG
>JANOTV010000145.1:0-3799 GCA_031416495.1 Gemmatimonadota bacterium | reverse complement strand
AGCAGAGGATGGGCTTGCAGAAGTGCGGGGTGCGGAAACTACCTCACCCCACACCCCTCACCACTCACCCCTCACCCCTTCCTGCCCGGCACCGCGGTCGCGGTCGCCGTCGCCGTGACCGGCGGAGCAGGCGGCGGCACTGGCGCACTCAGCTTTCCCAGAATGCCCTGCAGCACCTGCGACGGATCGAAGCCGTTCGCGCCACCGACGCCTTCGAGCATCGTCTGGATCGCCTGCAGACGCTGGCTTGCCGCCTGCGAGAGACCGCCGTTGCCAGTGCCGCCATCCATGATCACCATGCGCTCGATGTCGATCTTGCCGACTGCTTCCGCCGCCGTCCTGAAGAGCTCCGGATACATCTGCAGTACAAGCAGCTGCATGCCTTCCGCGCCGGCATTGCGGATCTTGTCGAGGATCACGCCGGCCGCCTCGGCCTTCGCCTTGCCGTCCTCGCGGATCGGCGCAGCCGCGGCTTCTGCGGCGAGTTGCGCCGCCTGCAGACGTGCGCGCGCCGGCTCCACTTCACTCACCTGCAGCTCGAGCTTGGTGAGTTCGATGCGCTGGATCTCCACCTGACGCATCGCGGCAGCCTGCGCTTCCTCGGCCTTCGCCGTCGCCGTGCGCTCGGCGATCTGCGACTCCTGTTCGAGCTCGGCCCGACGGACGCGCAGGAGGTTCTGTGCTTCCGCGACCTGCGTGCTGTTCTGCGATTCCGCGACCTTCGCGCGCTTCTCGGCTTCCGCCTGCACGAGCTTCGTCTCGGCGCGCGCGTTGGCTTCGGCGATCTCCGCGTTCCGCAGCACTTCGGCAGTGCGCATGCGACCGAACGCGGCGAGGTAGCCCGCTTCGTCGGCGATCTGCTGTATCTTCAATGTGTCGAGCTGGAGGCCGAGCTTGTTGAGGTCGCGCGTGGCTTCCTCGGCAAGCGACTGCTCGAACTTCGTGCGGTCCTCGTTGGCTTCTTCGGGCGAGAGCGATGCGAGCACGCCACGGAGGTTGCCGGTGAGCGTCTCCTGCGCCTGTTTGGCGATCTCTTCCGGAGCCACGCCGAGAAAACGCTCGACCGCGTTGCCGAACACCGACTCGGGCATCGACGCGATCTTCACGTTCGCCTGCGCCTGCACGTTGATGGGGATGCCACCGCGCGCGAAGGTATTCGTCACGTTCACCGGGATCGAGAAGGTGCGCAGGTCCATGTAGGCGACCGTCTCGAGGAGCGGCACGCGGAAGGCGCGGCCGCCGCGCACGACGCGGTAGCCGATGGTCGCGCCAGTGTCCGTCGTGCGGTTCGGCCCGGTGATGATCGCCACCATGTTGGGCGGGACGATGATGAGGCAGGCTTTCACGACGCCGATGATGCCGAGGAACACGGCGAAAATGATCAGCGGGATTCCGATGATCGGGATCAGGCTGGCGAACTCTTCCATTGCTGCTCCGAGTGTTGTGTGTGCTGCGTGTGGCGAGTGCGGCCGGCGGAGCGTGGAGCCCGCGCGGGTCGTGCGAAACCTCAGGCCGTCAGCTTGGCCGTGAGCGGGATGACGAGCGCGAGCCCGTCCTCGAGCTGGTCGATCTGGCACCGCGCGAACGCGTCGCTCGGAAAATCGACGTATGCCGGAGCACGCCGCGCGGCGAGCTCCGTGATCTGTCCACCGGCCGTCAGCGAGATACGGCCGAGTCCGTTATTGCCGAAGGGAAGCACGAGCACCGCCTCGCTCCCGATCCAACTCGAGTCGGTGAGCAGGCCGCCCGACTGCGAGCGTCGCAGGTAGGCGAAGATCACGCCGACTCCGAGCCAGATGCCGGTGCCGAGTGCACTGGCGAGGGCGAGGGTGGCGAGGGTGGACCAGCCACCGAGCTTGCCCAATACGCCGGTCGCGCCGAAGGCGAGCGCGCCGAACGCGAGTGTGCGCAGGGAGAAGAGCGCCCACAGACCGCCATCATGAGAATCATCGAGCTGGTCGCCGGAGTCACCGGCAACGAGGCCCCACCCGACGAAGAGCAACCCGAACACCGCGAGGGCGGCGTAGAGCGGGAAGAGCATCTGATACTCCGGTGCGGGGACGAGTTGCGTCACGAAACAGCGGGGGGGGGAGTCACCCGGTATTGGTACTGAAGATAGCCGTCGTGCAGCGGACACGACAATGGCGCGGCGTCGCGCGCAGACTTGCATCGGCCCTCGTCATCGCGCGCCGACCGTCCCTCACCGCCCCAGCGCTTCGACCGAGTGTTCGAGGTTGGTGCGCGCCTGCCGCTCGCAGGCGTGGTTGAACAGCTGCGTCTGGAAGATCCGGGGACGCGCGAGGAACCGCTCGAGTATCTCGCGCCGCTTTTCCCGGTAGGTCGTCACGGGTACTTCGGCGTATTCGGCGCGGATCTGGTGCTCGTATTCCTCGAACCGTTCGGGTGACGCGGCCAGGATTGCCAGGTCGAGGTCGGCGAGGATCTGCGCGTCGCCATCGGCGGGCACGTCCGCGTGCCGCGTGGCCATGATCAGCAGTTCCACCCGCGTGCATGCGTCGTCCGGGACCGCCGCCGCCGCGAGCGCCGAGCGCGCCCATACTGCGCTGCGCCGCTCGTTGTCCCCGCGGAGCGGGTCATGGATGGCGTCATGGAACCAGATGGCGATCTCGACCTCCGCCGCGTGCTGCGGCCGGAGCGCCTGCTCGTGGCGCTGCCAGAGAACGAGCATGTCCTCGAGATGGTCGATCGTATGGTAATGCCGCTCAGGCGCCTGGTAACGCGCCAGCAGCTCGTGATAGAGCGCGTCGTCGCATTCCGTCGCGCCCAGCGCGCGCCAGAGCTGGCGCCATCTCGTCACCGAGTGCGAAGGCAGTTGCACCGTCGGCCGGCCTCAGATCCCGGTGACGAGCATCGCGCTCGCCAGGCCGACGAAGAGCGCGGCAGCGCTCGTGAGGAGTGCCAGCGCGGTAGTAACGGTGATCGCTCGCGGGGTGGTGCGGAATGGGCGCAAGCCTGCTTCCTTCGGTTCGGATAACGCAGAATACGCGCTGCCGCGCGTGCGGTCCAGAGCAACGGAGCCCCGACGAGCCGGAAGTACGGCATCGGCGCGCAGCGCACCGAGCGTTTCTATCTGGGCGCGCTCAACGCGCCCTGGCCGAGATTCCTCTCGTGGCTCGTCGGGCACCGTGCTCCTCATCAACGGCGTGTTCGCGCTCGGGTACCGCGCGCTGGGCACGAAGGCACTCGCGAGCACCTCAGGCTCTCGCCCTCGAGGATGACGATGACGCGCCGCGGCACCGGCAGGCGGCTGACGATCGCCGTCGCGGCGATGGCATCGGGCGGGGAGAAATGGGGCATCAGCGACGACTGCGAATGATGGCCTGCGAAGAAGAATCCACCACGTCGCGCTGTGCGACGTGGCGGATCCCTCGCTGCTTACGCCTGCGCGAAACTACTTCTTGGAGCGCGCTACCTTGCGCGCCGGCTTGCGCGCCGGCTTGCGCGCGGCCGACTTCGCCTTCGACGGCGACTTCTTTGTCGCCTTCTTTGCCGTCTTGCGAACCGCCTTCCTTACCGACTTCTTCGCGGCCTTCTTCGGCGACTTCTTCGTCGCCTTCTTCGGCGACTTCTTGGCAGCCTTCTTCGTCGCCTTCTTCGTCGCCTTTTTCGCAGCCTTCTTCGTCGCCTTCTTTGCGGCCTTCTTCGCCGCGACCTTCTTCACCGGCTGCTTGACCACGGACTGCGTCGCCTGCTTCGGAGTCCTGAAGGTGGCCTGAGGTGCGGGCTTCGTCGGCGCAGCGGCGGCTTCCTCCCGAACATTGCCCATCGATACCACTCT
>JANOTV010000144.1:0-12932 GCA_031416495.1 Gemmatimonadota bacterium | reverse complement strand
GATCGGCGGTGAGGCATACGCGTCCTGGTTCGCCGTGCACGACGATTCGAGCGTGGCGCTGCGGGTGGCGCGGTCAGACGACGGTGGGCACTCGTGGAACGCGTCGGTGGCTGCGGATTCCACCGATGTGGGCCGGGCGGGTTGTGCGCGTCCCGCGCCATACATCGCCGCCGATTCCCTGACCGGCTATGTGCACCTGGTGTACCACCTCGTGGCGCGCGAGGGCGCCGGGCTCTTCTTCACTCACACGATGGAGCGCGGTGAGCTGTTTCATGCACCCGTGCCGATCGTCTATGGGGACCGCCCGTCCGCCGCGTCCGTGGCATCGCGCGGGGACACGGTGGTCGTTGCGTACGAGGATCCCAACAGCAAGAATCCCCGTCTCGGCCTCGCCATCTCCCGCACGCAAGGGCACATATTTGAACGGCGCATCCCGGCGTCGGACGACTCGGGTGAAGCGCGCGCTCCGCGGGTGGCGGTGCGCGGTACGCGCGTCGCGATCGCATGGACGTCGTCCCAGCGTGGCGGAAAGATCCCCCGCACGTCGATCCGATTCGGGACACTGACCTGGTGAGGATGGGCTGATGCACCTGCTGCTGGCTGACGACGATGTCGCGATGCGCGACCTGCTCGAGGCGGTCCTGTCCGCGCACGGTCACACCGTGGAGACGCATCCCGACGGGGAATCCGTGTGGCGCGCGTACGAGGCGCTGCCCGTGTCGATGATCATCCTCGACTGGCAGATGCCGAAGATGGACGGCCTCGAAGTCTGCCGCCGCGTGCGCGCGCATCCCGAGGGGGAGTCGACGTTTCTCCTCGTGATCACGTCGCAGGCGACCATGTTCCACCTGGACAGCGTGCTCGACGCGGGTGCGGACGACTACCTGCCGAAGCCCGTGACCCCGGAGGATGTGGCGGCGCGGCTGCGCATAGCGGAGAAGCGCATGCAGGTGGCCGAGGCGCGACGGCAGGCAGAGGCGGAACTGCGGAAGGCGCGCTACCTCGCGGGCATCGGTGAGGTGTCGCTCGCGCTGCAGCATGAGATCAACAACCCGCTCGCTGCGCTGTGCGCCAACACGTCGCTCATCACGAGCGGACTCCTCAGCGAGGAGGAGGTGAAGGAGAGCCTCGTGACCATCGACGTGCAGGCGCGCCGCATCGCCGATGTGGTGAAGCGCCTCAATGCCGTGGAATCGGCACCGCGCTCCGTGGAGTACGTCTCGGGGCATCGCATGCTCGACCTCGGCGGCCCTCCGCGGTCGAACAGCTCGGAGTGACGGTGACACCGGCCGGCTTCCGATTCATCGGCGTGCACACGGCGGACGACGGTGGCATGCCGATGGCGGTCGCCCGAGCGGCGGCAGCGGGCGCGCGCGCGCTGCAGGTGTTCACCGCGCCGCCCACCTACTACAACGAGAAGGCCAGCTTCAAGCCGGACCAGGCGGCGAAGGTGCATGCCGCGCTCGCCACGGCGGGGATCGAGCGGCGCCATCTGCTCGTGCACGCGGCGTACGTGCTCAACACCGCGTCGCCCGACGACGTGAAGGCACTGCGCGCGCGGAGCGGGCTTGCGAAGGAACTCGAGCGCAGCACGGTGCTCGAGGCCGGCGGGTTCTGCTTCCATCCCGGCTCCGCGGGCGATGGTGACCCGCACGAGGCGGCTGTGCGCGTGGGGCTCGCGATACGTCATGCGCTCGAGACGGTGCCCGAGACATCGAGCGGCACGCGCGTGCTCATCGAGAACACCGCGGGTGCGGGACGCACGATGGGACGCAGCGCCGAGGAGATCGCGCTGATGCTCGCGCAGGTGCCCGCGGCACTGCGTCACCGCACCGGATACGGACTCGACACATGCCATCTTTTCTCCTCCGGGCACGACATCGTCACGAGCCCGGGGGCGCTGCGGGGCGTGCTCGCGCACTTCGAGAGGACCATCGGTGAGCGTCCGTCTTTCCTGCACCTGAATGACAGCCGGCACGCCCTCGGCTCCAACAAGGACCGGCATGCGCTCATCGGGGAGGGCGCCATAGGGGCGGAGCCGTTCCGATGGATCATGAATGAGCCTGTTTCAGAGGGGATTCCACTGATTCTCGAGACACCGCAGGCGCGCCTGAGCGTCGTCGAAGACGATGCCTCAGCGGACCCGGCCGACGCCAGAATGGTCGCGCTGCTGGAGAGCTTCATCGCGGTCTGAGGGTATTCCCATAGGGGGAACCGGCTACTCCCCAGAGGAGAACGCCTATTGCGAACCGCAGGGAGAGCCTTACTTTCGAGTCAGATCGCGCACGTGCTCGACCGGGAGTAGCACCGCGATCATCACTTCCTTTCGAGGAGAAGTTCGAATGGCTGCCAAGAAGAAGACCGCAAAGAAGGCTGCGAAGAAGGCAACGGTAAAGAAGGTCGCGAAGAAGAAGGTCGCGAAGAAGAAGACCGCAAAGCGCAAGCCGAACGCGGCGTTCATGAGACCCGTGACACCGAACGAGAAGCTGGCGAAGGTCGTCGGTGCCGCGCCGCTGCCGCGCACGGAGCTCACCAAGAAGCTCTGGGTGTACATCAAGAAGAACGACCTGCAGGACAAGAAGAATCGCCGCATGATCAATGCGGACGAGAACCTCAAGGCAGTCTTCAACGGCAAGGGTCAGGTCTCGATGTTCGACATGACCAAGCTCGTCTCGAAGAACCTGAAGTAAGCGTCCGCAGTCACGAAGTACGGGGAGGCGCGCCGAGAGGCGCGCCTCTCTCGTATTCGGGCGTCACGTGAGCCAGATTCAGGGGAGATTCAGGAGCGCATTCGCTTCCCTCCCCGCATCACCTCTCCACCAACACAACGTGCCTTCCAAGAAAAAGAGCGCCGACAAACCAGTGGGCACCGTCGCCGCGGCGCGCAAAGGTGGGCGCCGCGATCACCGGAAGCTCTGGGAGGGGTTCAAGTCCCTCGCGGGCACCATCGCGATCTTCCTGATCCTGCGTACGTTCTTCCTCGAGGCGTATCGCATCCCGTCGGGCTCGATGATCCCGTCGATGCTCATCGGCGACTGGCTCTTCGTGAACAAGCTGCGCTACGGGCCGCACGTGCCGTTCACGGACGTGAACCTGCCGGGCTACGCGGAGCCGCGTCGCGGCGAGATCGTCGTCTTCGTGTCGCCGCCGCAGGTCGACCAGCCCGAGGATCCGACGCCGATCCTCGTGAAGCGCCTCATTGGCATGCCGGGCGACACGCTCTACTCGCGCGACGGCGTCGTGCACATCAACGGCGAGCCGCAGCGCCAGGGGTACGCCGCATCGTCCGCAGCCGGCGCACCGCCCGACGAATCGCATCCGCTCTTCGAGTGGCAGCGGCGCGCCGAGATCACCGGCTCGCGCTTTGGTCCGCCCCCTGAGCTGCGCACGCTCGACAACTGGGGACCGCTCGTCGTGCCCGACGAGCACTACTTCATGATGGGCGACAACCGCTACAACTCGAAGGACAGTCGCTACTGGAGCCTTGTTCCGCGCCGAAACATGCGGGGGCGGCCACTCTTCGTGTACTACTCGTGGAACGCGGATGACTCCGACCGCCCGCTTCCATTCCTCACCGACATCCGGTGGTCCCGGATAGGACACATGATCCGATGACGAAACGATCGCTCGTATTCAGCGTGCTGCTGTTCCCCGTGATCGCTCTCGGCGGGTGCCAGGGTTCCGGACGCGCGGTCGAGGACGGCGCGACGATGGCCGCTGCGGGCGCTGCGCCCACGGCGGCATCACCCGAGTACCTCACCCCCTTCGGCGCGCCCACACGCCCGTTCTCGCCCGCCGTGCGCGTGGGCGACCTGATCTTCCTCTCGGGGCAGATCGGCACCGACGCCCGTGCGAGCGGCACTGTCGTCGCCGGCGGCATCGAAGCCGAGACGCGGCAGACGATGGACAACATCAAGACCGTGCTCGAGGCTGTTGGCTCCGGCATGGACCGCGTGGTGAAGTGCACGGTGATGATGGCCGACATGAAGGAGTGGAACCGCATGAACGCGGTCTACCGCACGTACTTCCCCGCCGATCGCATGCCGGCGCGCAGTGCGTTCGGCTCCAACGGCCTCGCTCTCGACGCGCGCGTCGAGATCGAGTGTATCGCCACGGCCTAGCAGGTGGAGCTCCTGCGCGCGACAACCGAGTACTCGGTGCATCGGCATCCGCTCGCGCGCCGCGTCTCGCTCTCGCTGGTCCTGATGGCGGTCCTCGCCGGCGCGGGACTGCGCATCTACCGCACGATCGTGCTGCAGTACGGCTGGAGCGACAGCTGGCTCTGGATCGCCGGCACGTTCATCGCCGGTTCGGCATTCCTCCTCATCATGGCCACGCTCCACCTGGGCAACTTCCCGGTGAAGAGCTGGCTCTGGCGCGCGCCGACGTTCGCCGTCGTCGAGGCGCTCACCGAGATCTCGGTGAGTCTCGCGCTCACCATCGCGGGCCTCGAGAAGATCGGGAGCCTCACGGCGACCTTCGAGGACTGGCAGATCACCTCCACGCGCATCCTCTTCTTCCGCATCGTCGGCATCCCGCTCTTCGCACTGGTGCTCGCGCTGGTGTCGACGCTCGTGCGCCTCGTGCTCCTCCCCCGCAAACCGGTCAATCCCACATGAACAGCCCGCTTCGCGCCGTCGCCGGTGGCCTCCTCGCACTCGCGCTCTCCGCGCCCGGCCTCTCGACGCTCGGCGCACAGGGCAACGCGGCACCGATGCGCCCGTTCGGCACGTTGCGCGAGCAGGCAGTCGTCCAGCAGCGCTGGCTCGATGAGCGCATGCGCACCGTGCTGCCGGCACTCATGCGCAAGCACGGTGTCGATGCGTGGGTCATCCCGATGCGCGAGTACAACGAAGATCCCGTATTCTCGTCGCTCGTCGCGCCCACCACGTTCGCCGCGCGCCGTCGCACCATCTACGTCTTCCATGACCGCTGCGCGGCGGCCGGTCGCACCGATCCGGGTGACGGCTCCTGTGTCGAGCGCATCGCGCTCGGCGGCACGTCGCAGGGCGGCGTGTACGAAGCGCGCCGCGCGATGAAGACGGTCGACGCCGCGACGGACGGTCGTCAGGCCGAACTCTGGGGCGACGAACAGTGGCAGGTGCTCAAGCAGGTCATCGAGGAGCGCGCGCCGAAGACCATCGCAATCAACGTCTCGCGCACCTTCGCCTTCGCCGACGGTCTCAGCGCCGGCGAGCGCGACGGCATGACCGAAGCACTCGGCGACCAGTGGAGCTCGCGCTTCAGGCCCGCCGAGGCGCTCGCGCTCGAATTCATCGCGGCGCGGCTGCCCGCAGAGACGGAGTTCTTCGAGAAGATGCAGGAGCTCGTCTGGGAGCTGTCGCAGCGCATGTTCTCTGCCGAGGTCGTGAAGCCGGGCGTCACGCGCACGAGTGATCTCGTCTGGTGGTGGCGCCAGCAGGTGAACGACCTTGGGCTCGGGACGTGGTTCCAGCCAAGCATCGAGGTGCAGCGGAAGGGCATGACTGCGGCGCAGCTCGGTGAGGACCCGATCATCCAGCGCGGCGACGTCCTGCACTCCGATCTCGGCATCACGGCGCTGGGCCTGAACACCGATACCCAGCACAATGCCTACGTGCTGCTCCCGGGCGAGACGGCCGCGCCGGCGGGGCTGACCGCCGCGCTCCGGAACTCGAACCTGCTGCAGGACATTGTGATGGAGGAGCTTCGCGCCGGCCGCACCGGGAACGAGGTGCTGGCAAGCTCGATTGGTCGCATGAAGGCGGCGGGGGTCAACGGCACCGTGTACTCGCACGCCATCGGCAAGCATGGGCACGGCGCCGGCCCGCTGGTGGGCCTCTGGGACCATCAGGACGGCGTTCCGGGGCGTGGGGACGCACGGGTGATCCCCAATATGTGGTATTCGATCGAGCTGCAGGCCACGAGCCAGGTAGCGGAATGGGGCGGGCAGCAGGTGCGGATGGCGCAGGAGGAGGATGCGGTGATCGGTCCGAACGGCCGCACGCGCTGGGCGATCAGGCGGCAGGACCAGTTGTTCCTCGTGCAGTGAGCTAAATTCAGCCATGAAGAAAGGCAAGAAGGAACTCATCGTTGTCGGTGACCGCGTGCTGATCCGCGTGGAGGAAGGCGAGGAGCGCTCGAAGGTCGGGCTCTATCTTCCGGCGACGGCGATGGAGGGTCAGGCCGTGCAGGGCGGGACGATCATCGCGACGGGGCCGGGCACGCCTTTGCCGGAAGTCGCGGATCATCTCGATGAACCGTGGCGCATCACCGGGTCGAAGGAGACGCGGCATGTGCCGATGCAGGCGCAGGTGGGCGACTATGCCCTGTTCTTCCGGAAGGCCGCGGTGGAGATCACGTTCGAGGGAGAGCGTTTCCTCGTCGTCCCGCAGGCCGCGATACTCGCACTTTCAAGATGATTCTTTCTTCCATTCGGAGATACGACGCATGATGTATGACGAGAGGATGGTCGCACCGATGCGCGAGGAGCTCACGCGCCTGGGCGTCAAGGAACTCCGCACGGCCGTCGCAGTGGACGCCGCGCTCAAGGATGCAAAGGGCACGCAGCTCGTGATCGTGAACTCGGTCTGTGGTTGCGCGGCGCGCAACCTGCGCCCGGCGATCGCCACGGCGCTCGAGCACAGCGCGACGCCGGACGAGTCGTTTACGGTGTTCGCCGGCAACGATGCGGACGCGACGCGCCAGGCGCGCTCGTACTTCACGGGCTATGGGCCGAGCTCGCCATCCATCGCGCTGTTCAAGGACGGGCAGTTGGTGCACATGATCGAGCGCTGGCAGATCGAAGGGCGCAGCGTCGCAGCGATCGCAGCCGATCTTACGGGCGCATTCGACAAGACGGCCGGGCAGACGGTCTGACCGGCTCGACCTGAAGATCGCAAAAGAGAAAGCGGGCCGCGCGATAACGCGCGGCCCGCTTTCTCATGCGCCCTGCCCGGTGCGCCTACGAATAGCGGATCCAGCGCGCCAGCTCCCTAAGGCTCGGGCGCTTGCCGTACATCAGCAGCCCCACGCGGTAGATGCGCGCCGCGAGCCAGATGCACGCCACGCACGCGATCAGTACGCCCAGCAATGCTACCACGATCTGACTCGTCGGCACCTGCATCGCGGACATGCGCACCGGCATGATGATCGGTGCGGAGACCGGCAGCAGGCTCATGACCGTCGCCAGCTTGCCGTCCGGGTTCATCATCACCGGCTGCGCGAAGATGATGGAGAATACGAGCAGCAAGACGACCGGCTGCTGCGCCTGGTTGGCCTCTTCCTGGCTGCCGACCATCGCGCCAACCGCGGCGAACAGGGCAGCATAAAGCGTGTAGCCGAGCAGGAAGAACAGGAGCAGTGCGACGAGCACGATCGGCTCGATGGCCGGGAACGACATCGGCGGGATCGTGCCGGCGCCCATCGCGGTGAGAAGCTTCGCGCGTTGCGTCCAGAAGAGGATCGCACTGCCGACCCACACGAATTGCTGCGTGAGACCCACCGCGCCCACGCCGATCACCTTGCCGGCGAGGAGTACGTCGGCGCTCACGCTCGACAGCACCACTTCGGCGACGCGCGTCGACTTCTCCTCGAGCACGCCGCGCAGGATGGCCTGGCCGTAGAAGACGATACTGAAGTAGAGCAGCATCGCGATGGCGAAGCCGAAGAAGGTGCTGGCAAGTCCGGAGCCGCCCTTGCCCTGATCCGTGATGCGCTCCGATTGCAGGCGCACGCGAATGCCCGTGATGGACTCGGCGGCACCGGCGCTGATCCCCGCCGCTTCGATGCGCGATTCCAGCAGGGCGGCGCGCACGGCGTTCTCGAGCTGTTCGTTCTGGGCCATCGAGCCGGCGCTGCGCCCCGCGTAGCGCGCCGTCGCGCCGCGGACTGTCGCCGAATCGAGCACGAGATACCCGGTGAGACGATTCGCGACGACCTCGCTGAGCAGGCGCTCCTCGAGCGGCGCGACCGCCGCGGGCTCAACGACCGTGACCTCGCGACGCATCACCTGGCGAAGCGAGTCGACCATCGCTGTCGTGGTGGCCGACCTGTCTGCCGGCGTCGGGACAAGGCGGTCCGCGACGCGGTCGCCCAGGCCCACGCCCGTGGCGTCCACGATCCGCACGCTCGTCACACGCGCCTCGCGCATGCCGCGCACCGAGAGATAGCCCGGCACGATCATGATCGCGCCGAAGAAGATCGGACCGAAGAGCGTCACGAAGACGAACCACTTGGTGCGGACGCGCTCGAGGTACTCGCGCTTGATCACCACCCAGAGCTTACCCATGGCCGCTCATCCCCGTCTCGACGCCCGTGGCACCCACGCGCTGGAGGAATATCTGGTGCAGCGACGGCTGCACCCGTTCAAACCGATTGATGCGCGCACCGGCCTCGAGCACGCGCCGCAGCAGCACCTGCTCGTCGCCGCCCGCGGCCATCTCGATCTCGTAATAGCGATTGTGATCGTCCACACGCTCGACCAGCGCGCGATCGCGCAGCACCTCGGCGATCGCCGCCGTCGCATCGCCATCGAGGGCCAACGCGACGGTGCGTCCTGCGTGCTCCGCCTTCACGTCCGCCATCGTGCCGTCGAGCACCTTCTCGCCGCGCGCGATGATGCACACCGCGTCACACAGGCGTTCGGCGTTGTCCATGAGGTGCGTCGAGAAGATCACCGTCTTGCCGCGACGGCGGAGATCGACGACGGAGTCCTTGAGCGCCTGTGCGTTGATCGGGTCGAGACCGCTGAACGGTTCGTCGAGGATCACGAGGTCGGGATCGTGCAGCAGCGTGCCGATGAACTGCACCTTCTGCTGCATGCCGCGCGAAAGCTCGTCGATCTTCGCGGTGCTCCAGTCCTTCTCGGGCGTGCGCAGCGCGAGCCGGTCGAGCCACTCGTCGATGCGACGGTCAGCCTCGGCGCGCTTCACGCCCTTGAGCTCGGCGAGGAACCGCAGCACGCCGCGCACGGCCATCTTCTTGTAGAGGCCGCGCTCCTCGGGCAGGTAGCCGAGGTGGTCGAGCACGCTGCGGTCGCGGTTCGGGCGGCCGAGCACCGTGATCGAACCGGAGTCCGGCGCGATGATGTCGAGGATCATGCGGATGGTCGTCGTCTTGCCGGCGCCGTTGGGGCCGAGTAGGCCGTACACGGTGCCGCGGGGGACGGCGAGTGAGAGATCGCGCACGGCGACATGGCCGGCAAAACTCTTGGAGACGCCCCGGATTTCGAGAGCGAGCGCTGTCATGTGATCCTGTTGGGAGGACGCGCGGAATATACCGCGCGGGGCTGGTGCTGCGAGCCGCAGTTCGCGACACTACGGGCCATGTCACATGGTATGTTTCGACGGTTCGTCGTGCTCGCTTCCATCGCCATCTCGGCGAATGGCTGCGGCGGCGACCGCGCGCAGGAGCAGGGTCCGCTCGTCGTGTTCAACGCCGGAAGTCTCGCGCGCCCATTGCGCGCTGTGCTCGAAACCTTCGCGGCGCGCGAAGGCGTGCGCGTGGACCAGGAGTCGGCGGGGTCACTGGAGTCGGCACGCAAGCTCACCGAGCTGGGGAAGCTCCCCGACATCATCGCGCTGGCCGATGCGGAGGTGTTCCCGGAGTATCTGATGCCGGAGCACCTGTCTGGGTACGTGGAGTTCGCACGGAACCGGATGGTGCTCGCGTACACCGACCGGTCCCACCATGCGAGCGAGATCACGGGCGATTCGTGGTGGCGCATCGTGCAGCGTGAGGGAGTGGAGGTCGGGCGCTCCGACCCCGAGCTCGATCCGAATGGATATCGCACACTGCTCGTATGGCAGCTCGCCGAGCAGCACTACGCGCAGCCCGGCCTCGCGACCCGACTGCTGACGTCCAGTCCAGCGCGGAACGTGCGGCTCCAGGGAGCCGACCTCATCGGACTCCTCCAGGCTGGCGAGTTCGACTACATCTGGGCGTATGAATCGATCGCGCGCGCGACGGGACTCCGCTTCGTGATGCTGACTCCCGAGATAGACCTGTCTGACGCATCGCACGCGGACGCGTATGCTGCTGCCTCCGTGGAGGTGCGTGGCGCGCGCGCAGGGGAGACCGTGACCTTCCGCGGGCGCCCGATCGTCTATGCGTTCGCGGTGCCGGACCGCGCGCCGCATGTCGCACTCGCCGGTCGCTTCGCGGAATTCCTGGTCTCGGCCGAAGGCCGCGCGATCCTGCGCCGCGAGGGGCTCGATGCGATGGACGAGGCGCGCGTGGCAGGTGTGTGGGCCTCGTGGATGCCTGTCGCGAAGGACAGCATTCCATGAACGGACATCGCGTTGCCAGCGTGCTCGCAGCGCTCGCCGCTTCGGCGCTGCTGCTCTTTCTTGCCGCGCCGATCTTCGAACTCATCACCGCGGGTGGCGCGGAAGGCCTGAGCCGCCTGGGCAGCGACGCCGAACTGCGCTCGTCGCTCGCGCTCACCGCACTGACGGCGACCACCGCCACACTGCTCGGTGTGCTGGGTGGCACGCCGCTCGCGTACCTGCTCGCGCGCCGCACGTTCCCTGGCCGCGCCGTGCTCTCCGCAGTGCTCGACCTGCCGCTGCTGATCCCGCACCCAGTGGCCGGCATCGCGTTGCTGCTCATCCTCGGCCGCGAGAGCGCCATCGGCGGCACGGCGCTCGAGTACGGGCTGCGCATCGTCGGCACGCCGCTCGGCATCATCGCCGCGATGCTGTTCGTCTCGGCGCCGCTCTTCGTGAGCGGCGCGCGCGAAGCATTCGCGAAGGTCGATCCCCGATACGAAGGCGTGGCCCGCACACTCGGTGATTCGCCATGGCGCGCCTTCCGGCGCGTGACACTCCCGCTCGCCGCCCGCGGTCTGCTGGCATCGTCCGTCGTGATGTGGGCGCGCGCCGTGAGCGAGTTCGGTGCGATCGTCATCCTCACGTACAATCCGAAGGTCGCGAGCGTCCTCAGCTACGACCGCTTCACGAGCTTCGGCCTCAGCGAGGCGCTGCCCGTGGCCGCCGCACTTGCGATCCTGGCGCTGGTCCCGCTCACGCTGCTGCGCGCGCTCCGCACCGAGCGCGGCGATGGCCGAGGCACGCCATGATCAAGCTCAGCGGAATCTCCGCGCGCAAGGGGCGCTTCACACTGGAGGGCGTCTCCCTCGCGCTCGGGACAGGGGAGTACGGCGTCGTGATCGGTCCGGCGGGCTCCGGGAAAACGACACTGCTCGAGGTCGTCGCTGGATTGCTCGTGCCGAGCGCGGGTTCAGTGGAGCTCGGGGGCATCGACGCAAAACGGCTGCGCGTGGAAGAGCGCGGTATCGGGCTGGTCTACCAGCATGCGTTCCTGTTCCCACATCTCTCGGTGCGAGAGAACGTGGCGTACGGCGCGCCCGGCGATTCCGACGTGGTGGAGGCAGCGGAGCGATTTGGTGTCACGTCGCTGTTCAGCCGCGATGTCGCCGGACTCTCTGGTGGTGAACGCCAGCTCGTCGCGCTCGCTCGCGCGCTCGCCCGCCGGCCGCGGCTGCTGCTGCTCGACGAGCCGTTCAGCGCGCTCGATCCGCGTCGCCGCACCATCGTGCGCCGTGAAGTGCGCGCGCTGCACCGGGCGTGGGGACTCACGACGCTTCAGGTGACGCACGACTTCGCCGAGGCCGGCATGCTCGGCGACCGCGCGATCCTGCTCGACGCCGGACGTGTGCTGCAGCAGGGAACGCCCGCCGAGGTGTTCCGTCGCCCGGCGTCTCCCTATGTCGCGGAGTTCCTCGGCGCGGAGAACGTGTTCGCCGGGGTCGCGCGCGACCTGGGCGTCGCGGCTCCCGACTGGGTGGACGGAGCGCCCTCGGAGTACGCACTCGGACACCGCGCCTTCGCATTCGAGACGGAAGGACTCACCCTGTACGCGGTGGGCGACTTTGCGATGGGCGCGGGGCACGCGGTGATCCGCGCGGAGGAGGTCACCATCGCGCGTGACCAGACGCACGACTCGGCGCGCAACCGGTTCGCCGGCCGCGTGCTCGACGTGACGACCCTCGGCGCGCTGACGCGCGTGACGATCGATGTGCGCGGCACGCCGCTGGTTGCGGCGCTCACGACGAGGTCAACGCATGAGCTGGCACTCGCGCCGGGCATCGCGGTGGTCGCGAGCTTCAAGGCGATGGCGGTGCATCTGTGTTGATCGGATCGATTCGCTGAGCGGCGCTCATGCGCAGCGGACGCCGTGCGGCGTCAGTTGCCTCTGCGCGCCACCACGATCGCCGAACTGCCGAACGGCGGCCTCATACCCGCGAGCACGGCGTGCTCGAGCCGCGACAACGCGAGCAGCGTTGCATTGACCGGAGCAGCGGGGACGGTCGGTGACTTGGGCGCGCGCCGCACGACGCGCTCGATGCGCGCCACCATCCACTTGGCGATGGCGACCCAGCTGAACAGGTAACGCGACTCCACCACTTCAAGGCCGACGTCGCGCACGAGCGCCTCGAGTTCGGCGAGGCGATACCGGCGCACATGATGATTGAGGTCGTCATGCGCCGTCCAGAGCGACTGGAATGCGGGGACCGTCGCGACGAACCATCCGCCGGGCCGCAGTCGCCGGACAAGCTCATGGACGATGGGAGCCGGCTCCGCGATATGCTCGAGCACATCCAGCGCGACGATGAGCCGGTAGCGCGACGTCTCCTTCTCGTCGCACTGCAGCGGTTCCGTGCTGATCGACGAACGCCAGGGACCAGCAGGGTCGAGCAGGCTCGCATCGGGCTCGATGCCGTGCGGCACACCGAAGCGGCTGAGTGCCGGGAAGAAGAGTCCGTCACCGCAGCCGAAGTCGAGAACATCGCCGTTGGCCCCGGCGCCCAGCGTGTGATCGAGCAGGCGCACGAGATACTCCTCGCGCGCGCGCCACCACCAGTGCGTGTGATAGAGCGTCGCGTACTGCGCGCCGTAGCCCGGGTCCATCAGGCGCGCGCGTCGTCGTCG
>JANOTV010000143.1:0-10756 GCA_031416495.1 Gemmatimonadota bacterium | reverse complement strand
AGGCGTTGCGCGCATTCCTGTCGTACCCGGTCGAGCGCCGGACTTGAGATCCGGTCGGGGCCGGCGACCGCGAGCAGGAGGTCCCCGTCCGCGAGCGCGAGCCGTTCGATCGCCGCCGGCGAGAGGAACTTCGCGAGCGGTCCTTCGACGGTGCCGTTCGCCGACTTCAGCCGCACGAGGCCACCGGCGCCCGCCGACCTGGCGATCGCCTCGAGCTCGTCCACATGCTTGCGGCTCCACGCCGCGGCGCCCTGCACGCGGATGCCGCGCACGCGGCCGCCGGCGCTGATCGCGCCCTGCACAATGGAAGATTCGCTGCCGATGAACACGGTCGTAAGATCCTCGACCTCCATCCCGTACCGCAGGTCCGGACGATCGCAGCCGTAGCGTTCCATCGCGTCGGCATAGGTCATTCGCGGGAACGGCGTCTCGACGTCGACTCCCCCATCGGCCCAGAGCGCCTTCACGAGGCCCTCCGCCAACACGATGATGTCCTCACGCGTGATGAACGAGGCCTCGATGTCGATCTGCGTGAACTCGAGCTGACGGTCGGCGCGCAGGTCCTCGTCGCGAAAGCAGCGCGCCACCTGAAAGTAGCGGTCGAAGCCCGCACACATGAACAGCTGCTTGTAGATCTGCGGCGACTGAGGCAGCGCGTAGAACTCACCCGCATGCACGCGGCTCGGTACCAGGAAGTCGCGCGCACCCTCGGGCGTCGGCTTCGTGAGAATCGGCGTCTCGAGTTCGAGATACCCGCGCTCGCTCAGGTAGCGACGCGTGGTCTGGAGCAGGTGATGCCGCAAGACGAGGCTCCGCTGCAGCTCCTCGCGGCGCAAGTCGAGGACGCGGTGGCGCAGACGCAGCTCCTCGGACGGCAGCTTCCCTTCCTTGCCGAGAGCGACCGGGATCGCCGGCGTCACCGCGGGACCGACGACGCGGATCGACGTCGCGCGCACTTCGACATCGCCCGTGCCGAGATCGCTGTTGCGCATGTCGGCGGGCCGCAGCTCCACGATGCCCTCGACGATGACGACACTCTCGATGCCGACTGCCGCAGCTACCGCGATCATCGCCGCAGGCGTCCAGTCCGGGTTGAACGAGACCTGCACGAGCCCTTCGCGATCACGCAGGTCCATGAACACCAGGCGGCCGAGATCGCGTGCGCGATGCACCCAGCCACCTAGTGTCACCGTGCGACCGGAATCGGCGGCGCGGAGCGAACCACCGAGGTCGGTCCTGAGGGTCGTCACGAACGGGCGTTCCAGCGGGACGTGCACTGTCACGTGATGGTATCCTGACGCGGAGGCGTGATGCGGGAGTAGTGTCGGACGAGCAGGAGCCCGACGAGCACGCCGAGCGTGTCGGCGATCCAGTCGTGGATGCTGGTGGAGCGGCCAGGGATGAAAGCCTGATGCCATTCATCGATCGCGCCGAATGCCGACAAGCCGATGAGCAGACGCAAGAAGACGCGACCGCTGAGCGGCGCGGCGAACGCGCGGCCGACGAGCACCGCCGCGACGGCATACATCGTGAAGTGCACCATCTTGTCGAGGCCGATGATGTCATCGGGCCCCACACTGATGTCGGGCCAGGACGTGCCGATGAGGATGAGAACGGCCCAGACGGCGGGCGGCGTCCATCGCTGGGCGAAGCTCTTGTCGGCGGTCGGGCGGGCGGTTGTTTCAGGGGGCATTGAGTCGCATAAATCTAACTGGCATCAACACTTGGTGGAAGCTGAGAGAGTTGACCGGTATGCCCAGAACGGGTACTCTGCAAGATGCTGAATTTGCTGGACTTGGCCCCCAAGGACGCCGAACAGGCGCTCCGTGAGTTCGCCGTGACCCATGGTCACGCCGCCTACCGGGGCTCACAGGTCGTACCCCATCTCTGGATGAAGCCGGTCGAAGCGTTCGCCGACATGACCGACCTGCCGCTCGCCTTCCGCGAGTTGCTGGCAGAGCACTTCACGCTGCCGCGTCTCGCGCTCGAGACCCAGCAGCGTTCGACGGACGGCACTCGCAAGTTCCTCTTCCGCATGCACGACGGGCAGGCGATCGAGACAGTGGCCATCCCCGATGGCGAGCGGATGACATTCTGCATCTCGTCGCAGGTCGGCTGCGCGCTCGCCTGCTCCTTCTGCGCGACGGGCGCGATGGGCTTTGCGCGCAACCTCGGCGTGCACGAGATCGCCGGACAGGTGCGCGAACTCGCGCTGCTCGCCGAGCCCGTGCGCGCGACGAACATCGTGTTCATGGGCATGGGCGAGCCGCTCATGAACTGGAAGGCGGTGCAGCACGTGCTCACGATCCTCAACGATCCCAAGGGGTTCGGCATCGGCGCGCGGCACATCACCGTCTCGACCGTCGGCATCCTCCCAGGGATCATCGCGCTCGGCGAACGCAAGGAACAGTTCCGCCTCGCGCTCTCGATCCACGCACCGAGCGATGCACTGCGGCAGAAGCTGATGCCGGTGAACACGAAGTATCCGCTCGCCGATGTCATCGACGCCGCGGCGGAGTTCGACCGGCGCGTGACCTTCGAGTACGTGATGCTCGGCGGCGTGAACGACGACGTCCAGCACGCGGACCAGCTCGCGTCGCTCGCGCGCGACTGCAAGGCGTTCGTGAACCTCATCCCGCTGCATCCGGGCGGTGCGCTCGGCTTCACGCCGACACCCGCCGACATGATCGGCAAGTTCGCGCGTCGCATCCGCAATGCCGGCGTCGAGGTGGCGATCCGAAAGAGCCGCGGGATGGACATCGCCGCAGCCTGCGGGCAGCTACGGGTGGAACGGCTCCGGCGGCGGCCGCCAGCCAGTACCGAGCAGGATCGTCAGGTCGACGTAGCGTGACGTGTCGGGACGCGATTCGACGCGCGCCCCGCCGAGGGCCTTGGCCGCGAGCTCACCCCACTCCATGCGGCCGCTGCGCACGATGACCACCGAGCTGTCGTGACGTTCGGCGCTGTTGCCCGAGCCCACCACATCGAAGCCGAGATCGCGCAGGTGGAAGGTCGCGCTGCGGGCGAGTCCACGCACCGACGTCGCGTTGAGCACTTCCACCCGGATGCGCACGGAGTCGGGGACGATGCGGTCCACTGCGTCGCTCGCATTGCTCACGGCGCCGCCTGATCCGCTGCGAGCGACCCAGCTGCGCAACGCGAATCCGAGACCGACGAGGACGATCGCCAGCAGGAACCAGCGGCCGGTGCCCTTCATCGCACGCTGTTCCAGAGTCCGACCGCTTCGGGGAACAGCGCCTTCCCTTCCCGCAGCGTCCACTCGAGGCGCATGCGGACCACCTGCCGGAACACGCCGTCGAAGTCATGCGGTAGATGTTCGGCGAGGAAGGCGCGGTCGGCCACCATGAACCGGCGACCCGGCTCGAGGAAATCCGCCATGTAGAGGGCACGGCCGGCACGATCCCACGACGAGCTGCCGACGGTATGCCAGCGGACCGCGCCGAGCACGCTCTCACGCGTCTCACCTGCGGCCATCAGCAGATTCGCCGCCGCAGGGCCGTGCAGCACCTCGAGCGGCAGGGCGAGCGGCCCCGCGAGCGCACGCAGCTGTTCCTCGGGCGCATCGCGCAGCGCATCGTGCAGCACGCCCACGTCATGCCAGGCCGTCGCTTCGTCCTCGTCGAGTCGGAGCTGCACGGCCCATCGGTCGAGCAGCGCGGTGACACGCTCGATGTGCGCGCGGCGGCGCTCGCCGACCGTCGCCCAGTCGGGATAGATCACGGGACGCACGCTCACCTGACGCTCGTGATGCGGCGAGTGAGGTCCGAAAGTTCGCCGACGATGTCGCGAAGCACGGTTGTTGCTCCCTCGAGTTCACGGAGCGCGGCGGCCTGGCTGGTCGCCGCGGTGCCGACATGCTCGGCGCCCACACGATTCCTCTGCACGATCTCCTCCAGCCGGTTCATGCGCTCGCGCAGGCGCGTGACCTCCATGCCCTGGTCGTCGGATGAGCCCGCGATGCGCGCCGCCTGCACCGCCGCACCGCCGGTGGCACTCACGATGAATCCGAGCGCCTCGCGCGCGCCGCCCGACAGCGACTCGGCATCGCGCACGAGCGCCTCGCCGCGCCCCATCTGCGCCGCAGTCTCACGCATCTGCTGCTCGAACTCGCGCAGCACGCGCTGCGCGTCATCGGCGGCGCGACCGCTCTCGTCCGCAAGCTTGCGCACTTCATCAGCGACGACCGCGAATCCGCGTCCTTCATGCCCTGCGCGCGCCGCCTCGATGGCCGCGTTGAGCGCGAGCAGGTTCGTCTGGATCGCCAGCTCGCGGATCACGGCGATGAACCCCGTGACCTGCGCGGTCGACTGCGCGAGCGACGCGACCTTGAGCGAACTCTCGGCGACGAACCGCTTGGCGTCCACGAGACGCTCCATCGCGGTCTCGACCGCCTGGCGGTTCTCGGCGGCGATCACGCTCGCGCGCCTGGTCGCCTCGTGCGCCTCGCGCGCATCGACCGCGACGGCGCGCGTGCGGTCCGCGATCGTCGCCGTCACCTCGAGTCCGCGCTTGAGCTGCTCGGACTCCTCAGCGACCGCACGTCCGATCTCCCCCGCGGTCCGTGCCACCGACTCACCACCCGAGCGCAGCGTGCGCGCGGAGAGCGTGAGCGTCTCGAGCTCGCGCGCGAGCCGGTCCACAGTCGCAAGCAGCGGGTTGCGCAGGTCGAGGATGTGGATCGTCGTGGCGAGCTGGTTGGCGACGCGGCGGATCAGCGTCGCTTCCTTGGCGCCGTACGCGCCCCGCTTGTGCATATCGAGCTCGAGCACGCCGATCTGCCGGTCGCCGAACTTCAGCGGCACCACCGCGCGTGATGCGGCGAGGGGGAGCGGTCGTTCGACGCGCGAGTCGCCATTGGCGTCATGCAGGAACACCGCGCGCGACGTCTCCAGCACTTCCGCGCGAAGCATCGTACCGTCGTACGGCGCCGCGTCGCCGGGCGTGATGAGTCCCTGGCCAGAGCGATAGATCAGCTCAAGCCTTCCTTCCTCCGCACGCAGCACGCGCAGTTCCTTCCATTCGAGCAGCCGGTGTGCGAGTTGCTCGATGCGCTCGATCGCCTCACCCAGCCCCGCATCCGAGACCACGATGAGTTCCATCGCCAGCACCGTGTTGAGCTCCTCGGCGGCGATGGACTCCTCAAGGATCTTCTTCAGCAGGAGTCCGGCGAACGAGAGCACCACGAGCACCACGACCGTGCCGGCGGCGCCGAGGAAGGAGAGCGAAAGCATCACGATCGTGAGGGCCGCCGCACCCGAACCCGCCGCGATCACCTCGTAACGCAGGATGAGCGCGCGCTCCTCCGGCGAGAGCTTTCCCCGCACGAGGATCGAGAAGTACGAGAGGCCCTTGCTGAGGATGAAGTGCGTGAAGAAGAACAGCACCACCGCGGGGATGCTGTCCGCCTCGAGCGCCGACTCCCCCGCGCCAAGCGGGGTGCGCGACCACGCATACCATCCGTAGGCCGCCGCGAGTGCGACCGTCTCTCTCGACGCGTTGATCCATGCGGGCAAGGCGCCGCGCCTCAGCCACGCGGCGTCGGCGATGAAGGTGCCGAGCGCGATCGAGATCGTCGCTCCCGTGATTCCCACGAGAAGCGTCGCGCCGACCGCGAGCACCCCGAGCAGGTGCACCGCGGCGAACTTGGTGACGTTGAGCTGGTACCGGCGAAGTCCAACGGCGACGAACGTGAGGAGTGCGATCGCCGGCAGGTGGTCGGTCCACGTGATGTCGAAGATCATCGCGAGCACGACCAGCGCGCCGCCAAGGATCAGCAGCGACACGCTGTTGAGTTTGAGGAGCTTCCTCATGGCCTCACTGCGACGACTCGTCCGATGCCGCGCGCACACTGCGCACGAAATCGAGTGCGCTGTCCACACTCGTCTCCGCGGCGCGCACGAGCGCGCTGCCCACCACGATGCCGTCGGCGATCGCACCGACGGCTCGCGCATGCTCCGGCCGCGAGATGCCGAAGCCGACGCAGATCGGCAGGTCGCAGGCGCCGCGCAGACGTGCGACCGACTGCGGCAGGTCGGCGGCGAGCGCATCCTGCACGCCCGTCACGCCCAAGCGGCTGATGAGATACACGAAGCCGCCACCATGGCGACCGATCTCCGCCATGCGCGCGGCCGGTGTCGTGGGCGCTACGAGTCGCACGAACTCAAGCGGCCCCGCTCCGATCCATGCCTCGCGCTCCGGATCGGCGCCCACCGGCAGGTCGGTGAGGAGCAGTCCGTGTACGCCGGCACGATGCGCGCGGTCGAGCACATCGGCGCCCGCGGCCATCAGCGGATTGAGATACGAGAAGAGCACGATCGGCACGGGGCTCGCGGCTTCGGCCACCAGCGCGAGAGCGCCGTCGAGCGTCATGCCCTGATCGAGCGCCAGTTGCGAACTGCGCTGGATGACAGGACCGTCAGCGATGGGATCGGAGAACGGCACGCCCACTTCGATGACGTCGGCTCCTGCGGCGGGCAGCTCACGCAGCAGGCGCAGCGACGCCGCACGGTCAGGATGACCGGCGGTGACGTAGCAGACGAGCGCGCGTCGGCCTGATGCGCGCACTGCGGATAGGCGCTCGGACAGCAACGGACTCAGAGGAAGTAGTCGCCGACGCGGATGCCGTAACGGTCCGGATCAGCGGTCTTGATGATGGTCTTCAGGAAGTTGCCGGCCTCGTCGCGCTCGGCGAGGTCCACCAGCTGTCCGGGGTGCACGACGTTGCCGACCTCATCGCTCACGACGCGCACGATGGGGCGCGACAGCATGTCGGGCAGCGGATTCGCGCTGTGCACGATCGCGAGCTCGAAGGTGTCGAGCACGGCGAGCGCGCCGACCGGGTAGATGCCGAGCAGCGCGACGAATGCCTTCACGACGACGGGATCCATACCGCGCCGCGGGTTGTCGCGCATCTCCTGCAGCACGGCGGCCGGACCGATCGACTCCGACATGTAGACGCGGCGCGTCGTCGCGGCGTCGAAGCCGTCCGCGATCGCGACGATCTTGCTGTAGAACGTCATGTCGGACATGCGCAGCGAGCGCGGATAGCCCGTGAGGTCGCGCTTCATGTGGTGCTGATAGGCCACCAGCATCGCGCGGTACGGGAACTCCGAGTGCTCCTTCAGCTGGAAGAGCGCCAGCACACCGAGCCACGGGTGCGCCGCCACGATGCGCCACTCGTCCTCGGTCAGCATGTCCGGCTTCTGGATGATGTAGATCGGCACGCGCGACTTGCCGATGTCATGGAAGAGCGCGGAAAAGCCGAGGTCGTACATCTGCAGGCGCGTGAGACCAAGACGACGGCCGAGCGCGGTGGAGAAGATGCAGACGTTCACGCAGTGCGTGAACGTGTAATCGTCGTAGTCGCGGATGGTGGTGAGACCCATGAGCGAGGCGTCGTCGGCGAGGATCTGGTCGACGATGCCCTGCACCACGCGCTTGATCTTCTTGATGTTGGGACTCTGCCCCATGCGCACCGAGTTGATCACGTCCTTCGTCGTCGAGACCGACTGTTGGTATGTGCGCTTGGCGCGTTCCTTCGCCTCACCGGCGTCGGCGGGCTCGTCGGAACTCTCGGTCGGTGGCAGCACCTCGAACACGTGCACGTTCAGGTCGGCGAGACGCTTGAGCAGCACGTCGAATCGCTCGGCCGCGCCCGCGCCCTGCGGCGACGACAGGAACGACAGCAGCACGGTCCAGTCACGCTGCGACGGCCGCTCGCTGAACTTGATCAGGCCGACGCCCGCGTCGCGGCAGCGGCCGAGGATGTACGAGAAGCTCGTGTAGTTGTCGAGGTCGAGCTTCATGCGCGTTGAGTTCAGGAACAGGAACTCGCCGGCAAGACGGAACTCGCACTCGCCGTCACCGGCGATCAGTTCGCCGGAGAGCGTGGTGAGTTCCTCGATCGCCCGCTGCACGACCGAGTTCTCGACGGGGTACATCTTGAGGTTGCGCAGCGCGACGTAGAAGCCGAGCACCCAGGTGCGCCCGATGCGGCGCACGCTGCCCTCGGCAAGGCCCGCGGCCCTCACCGCCTGCGTCGTGCGACCGAGCGACGGACGCGCGGAGACGCCGATGTTGTCGCCGGGCCGATCGTCGCCCGGCGCCATGCCGGGCCCGCTCCGGCGCGGCGCATTCCCGCCGTTCCCGCCCGCATTCGTCATTGCGCCGCTCCGCCGCGCAGCGCGCGACTCACCGCGTTGCGCACGATGACGTCCTTCTCGGACGCCGAACGCTCGAGCGCCGAGCGCGACACCGGCGTGTTGATCTTGCCAAGCGCGATCGCGGCGCACGCACGGAACTCGGGATCGTCGCGGCGCGAGAAGAGTCCGCCCTTTGCATTGAGCACGCCATCGAGCATGGGCACACCCTGGTCGCCGCAGATGAGTCCGTACAGTTCGAACAGCGCAATGCGCTCCGTGCGGTCGGCCTCGCGCGCCTGCTTGCCGCGGACGAGTGTCTCCACGCGCGCGAGCGCCGGACGATGCACCCGCGCGGAGAGCGCGCGGATGGCCGACACGCGGATGTCGCGATCCGCGTCCACGAGCGCGATCTCGAGCACCGAGAGCGCGCCCGGCGTGCCGATGTCAGTGAGTGCGGTGACGACGGCAGCGCGCATCGGACGCTCGGCGCCGCGCTGCAGCACCTCGGCGAGTGCGGGCACCGCGGCCGCGGTGCGCATCGCGCCCGCGCGACGGATCGCCTCACGCGCGACCGCGGGCTTTCCCTCCTTCACGAGACGCACGAGTTCGCCGGTGTTCGACTGCGCGAGCCGCTCCGCAGACGCCTCGAGCAACGGACGCAGTTGCACGTTCTGCGTGCGGTCGATCGCGTCGAGCAGCCCGGCGAGGGCTGCCGGATTGAGCAGTGCGAAGAGCATCGAGAGTTCGTCCTTCGGCGGCAGCGTCGTCGACTCCTCGAGCGCCTGCAACATCTGGTCAAGCGCATCGGGATGGCTGAGCCGCTCGGGCAGCTTGCCGAGCCGTTCACGGTCCACCGGTCGCAACTCTCGCGCGCGCTGCATCGTGCCCTCGAGCTCGCGCAGCAGGAATGCGACCGTCGAGAACTGACCGGCCGAGAGCAGGTGGAGCACCAGCGCCTCGAGATCGCCCGCGACTTCTTCCCGGACGAGCGGATCGACCTGCAGTTCGAAGATGTCGAGGAGCGCGCAGAGCACGAGCCGCCGCAGGTCGAGTCCGTACTCGCGCGTGGTCTCCTGGCGCAGGTACTCGATCTCGGCAGGATCGAGGAAGTACAGCGTCGAGTCGAAGTCCTCCATGCGCACGACGCCGGATTTCGCCGACGTCTCGGGCTCCGCAGCGCCGCCAGCTTGCGTGGTCTCTGCGCGCGCCTCCTCTATCGCCTCGCTCGGTGCCGCATAGCCCCGTCCCGCCGGTGCCGGCCAGCGTCCGGGCTCCGAGTCCGATGTGAGCGGGG
Organism: Gemmatimonadota bacterium; assembly: GCA_031416495.1. Lineage (GTDB taxonomy): Bacteria > Gemmatimonadota > Gemmatimonadetes > Gemmatimonadales > Gemmatimonadaceae > Pseudogemmatithrix. The sequence continues at coordinate 1,300 of JANOTV010000143.1, read as the reverse complement.
CCGCCGCGTCGTTCACCTCGACGTACCGGTAGCGGAGCAGCGCGAAGTCGTTCTCCCAGAGCAGCGTCAGAAGATCGTCCTCATGCGCGAGCGCGCGGCGCACGCGCGGGATGATCGAGAGGAACCGATCGAGCTCCTCGTCCTCGAATCCCGGGAGCAGCGCGAGTTCGCGGAGGCCGTCCTTGAACAGCAGCCACGGAAGGCTGTCGCCGCCCTTCTCCGGGTGCGTGAGCACCGTCGTGCCATACCAGTTGAGCTGTGTCTCGTTCACCTGGAACACGAGGCTTCCCGTCTGCTCCCAGATGGGAGCGAACGCGGCGCGCACATTCGAGACGGCCTTGATGTACGTGGGGTTGTTGTGCATGTACATCTGGTGCGCACGGATCGCCTTGTCGAGGAGCTTGAGCATGTCCTCGACGATCACCGGCGGCATGGGCGGTGCTTCCTGCTCCACCACCTCCGCGCTCTGCGGGGTAATCACTTGGAACCGGCCGACGCGAGGTCGAGCATCTGGGCGACCTGCGAGACGTCCTTGTCCCCGCGACCGCTCAGGCAGAGCAGCACCGCATCGTCCTGCTTCCAGCGACCGCGCTGCGCGGCGATCCACGAGATCGCGTGCGATGTCTCGAGTGCGGGGATGATCCCCTCGAGACGGCTCAGCAGGCGAAAACCGTCGAGCGCCTCGTCGTCGGTGACGGACACGTAAGTCGCGCGTCCAGACTCCTTGAGGAACGAGTGCTCCGGGCCGACACCCGGGTAGTCGAGTCCCGCCGACACCGAGTGCGCCGGATGCACCTGGCCGTTCGCATCCTGCAGCAGGTAGCTGAGCGTGCCATGCAGCACGCCCGGGGTGCCCTTGGTGAGCGACGCCGAATGGCGCGCCGTACCGAGTCCCTCGCCCGCGGCCTCGACCCCGATCAACTCGACCGACGCATCACCGACGAACGCATGAAAGATCCCCATCGCGTTCGAGCCGCCGCCGACGCACGCGACGACAGTCGCCGGGAGATGACCCACGCGCGCGAGCATCTGCGCGCGCGCTTCGCGGCCGATGATCGACTGGAAGTCGCGCACCATTCGCGGATACGGCGCCGGACCGACCACCGAACCGATGATGTAGTGTGAGTCGTTGCAGGTGGACACCCAATCGCGGATGGCCTCGCTCGTCGCGTCCTTCAGCGTGCGCGTGCCGGAGGTGACGGGCACCACTGTCGCGCCCATGAGCTGCATGCGAAAGACGTTGAGCTGCTGACGCCGCATGTCCACCTCGCCCATGTAGATCACGCACTCGAGGTTGAGC
>JANOTV010000142.1:0-5159 GCA_031416495.1 Gemmatimonadota bacterium | reverse complement strand
GCCGATGGTCTCCACCGGCAGGTCGAGCGCCTGCGCGAGCACGGTGGTCACGACGAGCGCGACGAACGGGGACGGGATGCGCTTCTCGAGACGGGGCCAGCCGACGATGATCACGAGGGCGAGCGTGGCGAGGAGGATCGTCGTGGGGTCGGCGGTGCCGATGTGTCTCGCGAACTCAGTCCACTTCTCGACGAACTCGGAGGGGACATCGCCCATCGTCAGGCCGAGGAAGTCCTTCACCTGCGAACTGGCGATGATGATCGCTATGCCGCTGGTGAAGCCGATCACGAGCGGGTGCGGGATGAACTTGATCGCGACGCCGAGGCGCAGGAGTCCCATCGCGACAAGGATCACGCCGGCCATGAGCGTCGCCACGAGCAGTCCGTCGACACCGTGCACCTGCACGATGCCGTACACGATGACCACGAAGGCGCCCGTGGGGCCGCCGATCTGCACGCGCGAGCCGCCGAACGCGGAGATCAGGAACCCGGCGACGATCGCGGTCCAGAGACCCCGGTCCGGCGTCACACCGCTCGCGATGGCGAAGGCGATCGCGAGCGGAAGCGCGACGATGCCGACGATGAGTCCGGCGCTGGCATCCGCCACGAACTGCGCGCGCGTGTAGCCGCGCATGGTGGAGACGATCTTTGGGACGAGCACGGGGTCCTGAGGCGGGGGAAGCCGCGCCCTGTGGCACACGACGTCCATGAATGTTGCCACGCTCAAGGGCATCGCGTAACCTCCTCCGGTACGCGCGATCGCCCTCACTCGAATACCCGGACCATCCGTCATGCGCATCGCACTCCTGCTCCTCGCCGTTGCGTCCGCGCTCAGCGCGCAACAGCCACAAGCCGCGCCCGCCGCGCCGGTCGCGCCCGCCGCGACGCTGATGACCGCCGCGGCTCGCTTCGAGCGCGCGATGGTGGACTGGGATGCCGGCAACTACCACACGGCGCTGGCCGACCTGCGGCGCGTGCTCCTCGCCTCCGACGGCGCGGCACTGCAGGACCGGGTGGCGGAACGCACCGGCGAGATCTGGCAGACGGTGGAAGTCGCCAAGGATGCGCGCGCGCCGCGCTGGTCGCCGGACGGACGGCATCTGTCGTTCGAGCGGGGCACGGGGAACACGCGCTCACTCACCGTCGTGCAGAACGCGCCGGGCTTCCCGGTCGTCGCGCAGGCCGCGATGGGCAGCTCGCCGAGTTTCGCGCCTGATGGACGCAGCGTGGCCTGGCTCAGGGATCAGGGCGGCCGCTACTCCGTGATCTGGCAGCGCTTCGGCGCCGCCGCAGAGGAGATCCCGCTCGACGTGGGCGCAGCGACCAGCCTCACGCTCGTCGGCCGGTCGCCGCTCAGGGTCGCCGTGATCACCGGCATCGCGTCGGACACGCTCGCGACGCTGCGCATCCGCGACCTCTCGGGTGGAGACGGCACGTGGCGGCAGGTCCAGGTGCCGGGTGGGCAGCCGGTCGACCTCATCCGCTCACCTGATGGCCAGCGCATGCTGGTGCAGATCGGCCGTCGCGGGGCATTCGCGCGACCGATGCCCGGCTTCGCCGATGCCGCGCGCTCCGATGCCTTCGCGGAGATCGTCGATGGACAGGTCGGCGCGCGCATGGCCGGCTCGATGCCGGTGTACTCGGCGCGCTCCGGTGCGCTCGCCTGGCTGGTGACCGACGGCGACCGCCGCACGGTGATGGTCCAGCACAAGGACGCCGCGCCCGTCGTCTTGGTGCGCCATGAGGGTCATGTGCCGTCGCTCGCCATCTCCCCCGATGGATGGACGGTGAGTTATCCGGCGATGCTCCGCGAGGACTGGGAGATTTTCACCTCGCCGAGCGACGGGTCGGCGCCGCCGACGCGCGTGACGCGCGAGATCCAGCATGACCTCCTCCCGCAGTTCGTGACCGACTCGCGGTTGCTCGTCGCGATCGGCGAGGGACGTCACCGCCGCTCGTACCTGCACGACCTGCCGTCGGGCGCGCGCACGCGGCTCTTCCACAACAACTCGGTGCGCACCGTGGCACCCGAGTACGAGTGGGCGGTCTCGCCCGATGGCTCGAAGGTCGCGATCGTCTCCGAGCGCGACGGCGACACGGTCACACCGCACCGCCACCTGTACCTGATGGACCTCGCCACGAAGGTGCCGCGCGAGGCGCTCGTTGCCCGCGTGGACTCGAGCCTCGCCGCAGAGCGCGCGCTTCGCGCTGCGGGCACGAAGATGTTCGCGCCGATCGCGAACTCCGTGCGCGCGGCGACCAGCGACGTGAACATCTCGCACATCTACGGCTACCAGAAGGCGCTCTTCGACTTCGACTCGAAGCACATCACGCAGCCGGGCAATTGGAAGGCGACGAACTGGCTGCTCGAGAAGTACCGCAGCTTCGGCCTTGATGCGCACCTGCAGACGTTCAAGACGGTGGCCGGCCAGGAGATCGAGGTCGCGAACGTCGTCGCGACGATCAAGGGCACGGTGAACCCCGAACTCGTCTACGTGGTGGGTGCGCACTTCGACTCGCGTGCCGAGGGACCCGGCGCCGACGACAACACCTCGGGCACGGCGATGATCCTCGAGGCGGCGCGCGTGCTCGCGAAGCGTCCCTTGCCGGCGACGGTGATGTTCGTCGCCTTCACCGGCGAGGAATCGGGCCTGCGCGGTGCGCGCGAGTTCGGCCGGCGCATGAAGGATTCCATCCATGTGGTGGGTGCGCTCAACAACGACATGATGGGATGGGCGAACGACTTCCGCCTCGACAACACCATCCGCTACTCGAACGCGGGCCTGCGCGACGTGGCGCATGCGGCGGCGATCCAGTTCTCGCGCCTCGTGACGTACGACGCCTACTACTACAAGAGCACCGACGCGCACGCACTCTACGATGCGTGGGGCGACATCATCGGCGGCATCGGTTCGTACCCGATCCTCGGCAACCCGCACTACCACCAGACGCATGACGTGCTGGAGACCATCAACCACCAGCTGGTCACCGAGACGTCAAAGACGACCGTCGCGACGATCATGCTGATGGCGTCGAGTCCGTCGCGCCTCACGCAGCCAGCGGCCAACGGCACGACGGCCACCTGGGCCCGGGCGGTGGAAAAGGGCGCGATGAGCTACATCGTGCGCTGGGGACCAGCCACCGATCCGATGAAGTTCTCGGCACGCGTGACAACGCCTCGCGCCACGCTGGTCGGCGCGAAGCCCGGCTGGAAGGTCGCGGTCAAGGCAGTGAACGCGCGCGGTCTCGAGGGCTGGGACTGGGCGCGCGCCGACGTGCGCTGACCGGTGCGAGTCCTGCTGCAGCGCGTTTCGCGCGCCGAAGTCCGCGTGGGTGAGCGTGTCACGGGCCGCATCGCGCGCGGTTTTGCGTTGCTCGTGGGGTTCACGGGCACCGACACGGAGGCGCAGGTGAACTGGATGGCCGACAAGGTGAGCGGCCTGCGTCTCTTCGCCGATGCCGACGACAAGATGAACCTCTCGCTCGGCGATGTCGGCGGTGCGTGCCTCGTGGTGAGTCAGTTCACGTTGTACGGCGATGCCGAGAAGGGGAGGCGACCCAGCTTCATCGATGCGGCACGCCCGGACGTCGCGATCCCGCTCTATGAGCGCTTCGTCGCCGCGCTGCGCGAACGTGGCGTGCCGGTGGAGACGGGAGAGTTCGGCGCGATGATGGAAGTGGATCTCGTCAACGATGGCCCCGTCACCCTCTGGCTCGAGCGATGAGCGCACCCACGTTGCCCATGGTCATCCTCGCATCGCAGTCGCCTCGTCGGCGTGAGCTCCTCGCGCTCGTGGGCATCGCACACACCGTGCGTCCGGCCGACATCGACGAACGCTGGATCCCCGGGGAGCTGCCGGTGCCGCACGCCGAACGCCTCGCCCGGGAGAAGGCGCACACGGTCGCGCTGCAGGAACCCGGCGCGGTCGTGATCGCCGCAGATACCATCGTCGTGCTCGATGGTGAGATACTAGGCAAGCCCCGCGACGCGGCCGATGCGCGCGCGATGATCCGCCGGCTGAGCGGGCGCAAGCACACGGTGTTCACGGCGATCGCCGTGGCGCGCGCGGGACGCACGGTGAGCGCGGTGGAGGAAGTGGATGTCACCTTCCGCGATCTCACCGACGAGGAGATCGCTGAGTACGTGCGCACCGGAGAGCCGATGGACAAGGCGGGCGCGTACGGCATCCAGGGGTTCGGCGCGACGATCGTCGAGCGCATCGACGGCGACTACTTCAGCGTGATGGGGCTCGGCCTGCGCCGGCTCGTCGCGCTGCTCGGCGAAGTGGGGCTACGCTATGACTTCGCCACCGGCATCAGTGCGCATCTTCCTGCGGCAACACCGGCACCGGGCGCCCCACGCGATTGACGCGGGCCATCGGGCTGGCGTCCATCGTGCGCCACACGCCCACCACGAAGAATGCGGCAGCGACCGCGGAGAGCGTGCCGCCGACGGCGAGGGAGACGGCTGCGGTGCCATCCGCGCCTTGGATGCGGGCGACGAAGCCCGCGACCATCGCTACGAGCCCGGCCTGCGCGAGCCAGAACTGCCACTCCGCCAGACGGCGGTGCACGAGCGGCTGGCCGAAGAAGCGCGGGACAACGTGCAGCGCCACGCCGTAGATCATCTGTGTCACGAAGCCGAGCAGCGCCATGTGCATATGCGCCGTGCGGTACACCGCGAGCATCGGGAAGAAGGCCATGGCGACCGCGAGTAGTATGCTCGCGGAGAACCAGATGAGACTCGCCTTCAGGAAATATTTCACGAACCAGTCGATCACGGTGTCTCCCTGCGTGTGTGTGTATCCATTGTCGCTGCTAGACGAGGAGCAGTCGCTTCAATGAGCGCGGCTTCGCGGTGAGGTCGGCGATGGTGTAGCGGTCCAGCACGGCGAAGAAGGCGTCGAGCGCCGCGCCGAGCGCGGGGGCGAGGGCGCAGGCCGGGGCCACCGGACATCCGTTGGTGGAGGGATCGAAGCACTCTACGAGGGTGAGGTTGTCCTCCGTCGCGCGGACGACTTCGCCCACGTTGATCATCTCCGGCGCGCGCGCCAATCGGGCCCCGCCCACGCGGCCACGGATGGTCTCCACGTAGCCCAGTGCCGCGAGCCGCGCGACGACCTTCGCGACGTGATCCTCCGGCATGCCCATGCGCCGCGC
>JANOTV010000141.1:0-5983 GCA_031416495.1 Gemmatimonadota bacterium | reverse complement strand
GGTCGAGCTCGATGTCGCCGACGATGTTGCGCAGCGTGGTGCGGGTGAGTGTCTCGAGCGCGTACGGGAGGTTCTGCACAGAGTAGGTGGCCTTCTGCGGATCGGCGACGCGATAGTAGAGCACCGCGTCGATGTCGATCGTCACGTTGTCCTTCGTGATGACCGGCTGCGAAGGGAAGTTCAGCACCTGCTCACGCAGGTCGATGCGCGCGATGGTGCTCGCGATCATGCGCTTGTTGCCGACGGCGTCGGCCTCGAAGTAGCGCACGTCGATGGTCTTCGCGCGTTCGATGAACGGGATGAGGATGTTCAAGCCCGACCGCGCGACCCGGTGGAAGCGACCGAGCCGCTCGACCACCAGGACCTCAGCCTGTCCGATGATCCGGATGCCCATCACGACCAGGCCGAGGATGACCGCCCCTACGATTCCGAAAAAGATTCCCATTTCAACACCTCCGTGTATGCGCTGATACTAGCGCCTACCAACGGAAATCGGCAACGAAGATGTTCGTTTCGCCTGTGCTCTTGGCGTTGCGGTTGGACGCCCATATGATGCGATCACCCTTCGGGTCGAACATCGCGAACCCGTCGAAGGAGGGGTGCGTGGTGATCTTCTCGAGTTTGTCCGGGCCAGCCAAGGACTCGTCGGCGGCGACCATGAAGAGCTCGAAGTTGCCGCTGCGGGGCGCTTCGAAGTTCGACGAGAAGATGAGCTGCTTGCCGTCGGGGCTCCAGGACGGGCCGAAGTTGGCGCCGCCGAGTGCGGTGATCTGGCGCTGGTTTGAGCCGTCGAGGTCCATCGTGAAGAGTTCGACCTTGCTCGGGCGGATCATGTTCTGGGCGAGGAGCTCCTTGTACTGCGCGAGCTCGACGGAATCCTTGGGGTGATGGGCGCGGTAGACGATCTTCGTGCCGTCCGGCGACCACCAGGGACCACCGTCGTAGCCGACGGTGTTGGTGAGGCGCTTCACATCGGTGCCGTCGACGTTCATGGTGTAGATGTCGAGGTCGCCGTCCTTCATGGACGTGAACACGATGGTCTTGCCGTGAGGTGAGAGCACGCCCTCGGCGGTGTAGACGTCGTAGTTGGTCAGGCGGCGCATGTCCGTGCCGTCGCGGTTCACCGTGTAGAAGTCGTAGCGGTCGAGCGGCCAGACATAGCCCCTGGACGGATCGGGCTTCACCGGGCAGGATTCGTCGTGCGCCGTGCTCGACGAGAAGAAGAGTCGATCGGTGCCCGGGATGAACCAGCCACAGGTGGTCTTGCCGCGGCCATCGGACACACGGCGGACGTCGGAGCCGTCGGCGCGCATGACGAACTGTTGGTCGCAGGGGCGACCGTCACGGGTGGCCTGGAAGGTGATCCACTCGCCATCGGCGCTGAAGTAGGCCTCGGCGTTCTCGCCGCCGAACGTGAGCTGGCGGATGTTGGAGAGGCGCGTCTCGCCTTCTTCGGCGGGCGCGAGGACAATGGGCGTTGCGGCAGGGCGAGCGCAAGCCGCCGTGCTGAGCAGCGCGGCGGCGATCAGGAATCGTGACATCGGTATCAGTTTGGTTGAGTGTTGCGAACGGTGGAGCGTACGGCGGAGCGACCAGCCCTTCGCCGGGCGTCAGTCCTTGCGCGCTGCGGGATGTGCCTGAGCGGCGATCGCCAGCAGCTCGGCGGTGGTGCGACCGCGACGCAGCAGCTCGATCGCCTTCTGGAGCTGACGGTCCTCGGTCGACTCGCGGCGCTTCGCCGTGGAATCGCCGAAGACGCGCCGCGCGATGCGTTCGTCGAGGCGACGATCGATATACGAGCGGCCGGCATCCCACTCCGCGCGATCAACGGTCACGCCCTTGGCGACGAGGCGCTTGCGGAAATCCTCGCGCATCGCGGACGTGATCGTGAAGTCCGGCTTGAGCGAGTTCTTGAGGCTGAAGGCATAATCGTCGAGCACGAGGTTGACGTCCTGCGACTTGGGAACGAGCGCACGCGCCAACTTCAGTTCGGCTGCCGTCAGCGTGTCGTAGGGAACGATAACGTCGGGCGTGATGGCGCCGCCGCCGTAGACCACGCGGCCTCCGGTGGAGAGGAACTCGGGACGGCCGCGGCGATCGGCCTCGGTATCGAGCGAATCAGACAGCACTTCGACGTAGTCGCCGCTCGCATCCATCGCCCGTTCCTTCTGGATGGAACGACCGCTCGGCGTATACCACTTGCCGGTGGTGAGCTTGATGGCGTAGCCCCCATCGAGACGGTACACGGACTGCACGAGTCCCTTGCCGAACGACGTGGTGCCGACGACGATCGCGCGATCATGGTCCTGCAGCGCACCCGCGACGATCTCGGAGGCGGAGGCCGTGTAGCCGTCGGTGAGAATGACGAGCGGGATGGTCGGCGCGATGGGATCGGCCTCGGCGACGTATCGCTCCGGCGGTCCGGCACGGCCGCGAACGCTGGCGAGCTCCCGGCCACGCGGCACGAAGAAGTTCGTCATATCGAGCGCCTGCTCGAGGAACCCGCCCGTGTTGCGGCGCAAATCGATCACGACGCCGGTGGCGCCTTCCGACTCAAGACGCCTGAGCTGTTCCGCGAACTCGCGGGTGGTGGTCTCGTTGAACTGCTGGATGGGGATGTATGCCGTCTTGTTCTCGAGCATCAGGGCGAACGGGATGGCCGGGATGCGAATGGTGCGGCGCGTGAACTCCACCTCGAAGGGTGCGGTGACACCGGGGCGCTGGAAACGCGCCTTGACCTTGGTGCCGGGCTGGCCCTTCAGGCCGGTGGAGACCTGCTCGATCTTCCAGCCGCGCGTGGAGGCGGTGTCGACGCCGACGATGAAATCGCCTTCACGGATGCCGGCTTCCTCGGCCGGCGTGTTCGGATAGACCTTGCTGATCATGATGCGGCCTTCGTGATCCTCGATCAGCATGCCGATGCCACCGTAAAAACCGCCGGTGCTGGTATTGAACGCCTCGAGCTGCTTGGGCGTGTAGAGCTCGGAGTAGGGATCATTGAGCTCCGCCACGAGACCCCGCGCCGCCTTCTCATACAGGGCGCCGGCATCGACGGAATCGACGTACCGATTGCCGACGATCTGCAGCACCTGGTCGAACAGGCGGGCACTGGCGGTGGTGGCCTGCTCTTGGACCACGAAGGCGCCGACTGCGACTGGCAGCAGCACGACACCGAGAATGGCGATCTTGGGAAGACGCATCAGGAAGGAACCCTTTTTTATAGGACGTTGTGAACGTACGAACGTACCTAGAGAATACGTCAGAATCCACTCAGGGTTCCTACGGGAGTGACGGGGCACTTCGGTCCGGACAGGGCGCCGATCCTCGGCGGAGGGCGCTGGTATACGGCTCTGACCCGGCGATGGGGCCCGGTGCGCGTCAGCGCTGGTACTCGACCGTCCAGCTGCGTCCTTCCTGCAGGAAGGTGGCGCGCTTCACGATGCCGGCGGCCGCCAGCATCTCATGCGCAGGCTGGAGGACCCGCTGCAGGTGCGAGGGATAGCGCTGCGAGAGCGGCAACTGCTCAGCGAGTCGCTCCAGAGAGACGCGCCAGAGAGGCCCCACCTCGGGGCGCCCGGCCTCGAGGAGTCGAAAGATGCGCCGAGCGACGGGAGAGGAGAGGGCGAAGTAGCGCGGGGCGTTGATGGACACCGTGTAGCCCGCGGCGATGTTCGCCCTGATGGGTGCCGCGATGGTCACGTGCGCATCGCCGGGCTCGTTGGAGGCCAGCGAGGGAAAGAGCGCGAGTTGTGAGCGGTCGGTGAGTCGCCGCCTGTCGATGGCGACGCCCGAGAGGATGGCGAACCGCGAGGGGCCGTACTTGTCGGCGGTGGCATCGAACCAGGCGCCTTCGCTCTCGAGGACGGTGCGTTCGAGGCGGCCGAGTGCGCCGCGGAGTTGCTCGTAGGTGCGGCCATCGACGCGCCTTCCCATACTGCGGAGGAAGGCATGGAGGGTGAAGGAGATGAGTCCGTTGGCGGGCGACTCGGCCTCGTTATACCGCCGCATGATCTCGACGTAGACGTCCTGATCGAAGGTGCCGGGGAGTCGTTCGTCGGCGGCAGGGAGGACTCTCCATCGTCCGCCGCCTTCGGTGGTGAAGGCGACGACGGAGTCCTCCGAGCTATCGGAGAGCCGGAAGAGCGGCAGCGACTCGAGTGCGCGATCGAGGAGGATGATTCGCGAGGCGGGCCGACGGCGCGAGGGGTGTGCCATCAGGCCCTAATGTTGTTCCGCTCGTGAATCCGGGCAAGGGGCGAGCCCCTGGCTATCTCAGCGGACGTCTTCGCGACCGAGTGCGGCGCGGACGGATTCCCTGATCGCGACCATCGTGGATTCGCGCGCTGCCGGCGAATCCGAGCGCACATGGAGCTCGATGCCATCGGCGACGGGGAGGCGGCGCCAGATGGCGGGTTCGTCGTCATCGCGCGCGACGGCAGTGTCTGCGCCGTTGCTGAGCGCGGGCGCGAGCGCCGTGGCAACGCGCCGCTCGAGCTGATCGCCCTGCATGCCGGCGATCTCTCCCTTGATCACATCGAGCGTCTGTCCTTCGCGCTGACGGATCTTGATCGCGAGCAACTGCAGGAGATGCTTGTAGTGATATGTCGCGGCAGTGCCTTTGCCTTCGGGATGATCGAGCAATCCGTTGGCAACGTAGAAGCGGATCGCGCGCGCACTCGGGGTCGCGCGCGCCGACGTGTTCGTCGGACGGATCCCTGCTGCGTCCACAAGTGCGGTTGCATGAGCAGCGAGACCGCGGGCATTCCACGGGGCGTGGCGCGAGTGAGCGCGCAGTAGGGCGACAGGCGTTTCCGACATCGTTCGCAAACATTAGCGCGGTTCGCAGCGCGCGGATAGCTCTGCGCGCACGACATTCGCGATATGATTTTCGCGGCATGGGTTGCGGCGGCGCAGAACGGGCCAATAGAAACAAACCCGCCTGGCATTGAGCCAGGCGGGTTTGTCGTCGAAGCGACCAGCGAACGCTACTTCTTCCCTGCCGCCTTCTTCGCGGGCTTGCCAGCGGGCTTCTTCGCCGACTTCGCCGCGCTCTTCACCGGAGCGCGCTTCGCCGACTTCTTGGTCGCGCTCTTGGCCGACGCCTTCGACGATGTCTTCGTGGCTGCCTTGGCCGGCTTCTTCGTGGCCTTCTTCGCAGTCTTCGACGACTTTGCCGCTGCCTTGGGGGCGGCCTTTCTGGTGGGCGACTTCGCGGGCGACTTCGCCGCGGCCTCGGCCGGCGCCTTTGCAACCGCCTTCACGGGTTTGGTCGGCGCTGCCTTCGCCACGACCTTCGCCACGACCTTCGCAGGCGCAGGCTTCGGCGCGGCGAGCTTCGGGGCCGGCGCGGGTGTCGGCATCACAGGGATCTCGTTCTCCCCCGTCTCGAAGATGCTCTTCACGCGCGGCTTCTCGGCGGGCTTGCGGCCGCGGCGGCGCGGGGCGGGCGACTCGCCGAACAAGTCGCCCTCCTCCTCATCGTCCGCGGTGTCAGCCACCGGTGCCACGCCGCCGCCTTCCTCGTCGTCTTCGTCCGATTCGTCGGTCGAATCCCACAGCGAGTCGGATTGGTCCTTGTTGATGGCCCAGCCCCCATCCTCGTCTTCGTCGCCGTCATATGACGAGCGACCACCACCACCACCGCCGCCGAATCCGGTCTCCTCGGACTCGTCGTCGCGGTCCGAGAAAAGCATGTCAGAATGAATCCCGCTGCGAGGCATTTGCCTGTCTCCTGTCAGATGATCGATGTTCGTTAGACCGCTGAATACACGATTCGCTCCGCCGAGTCAAGCGGTGTGCTCAACCCGTGTGCTCAACCAGGTGGCTCGGGAGGGCGGCCGCCGCACCGGCCGCGGTACAGGCGGCGGCACCGGCGGCGGCATGGGCCACCTGTCCCCGACGGGAGAACCAGACCGCGAGATCGTCGAGCAGGGTGTAGACCGCCGGCACCACGAACAGGGTGAGCACCGTGGAGGTGATGAGC
>JANOTV010000140.1:0-5853 GCA_031416495.1 Gemmatimonadota bacterium | reverse complement strand
GCGCTCGGCATGCGGCCGAGGAGCGCGGAGACTTCGGAGCCGGCCTGCGTGAAGCGGAAGATGTTGTCGATGAAGACGAGCACGTCCGACTTCTCGACGTCGCGGAAGTACTCGGCGATGGTGATGCCGGCAAGACCGACGCGGAGGCGCGCTCCCGGCGGCTCGTTCATCTGGCCATAGATCAGCGCGACCTTGTCCAGGATGTTCGCTTCCTTGAACTCGAGGTAGAGGTCGTTGCCTTCGCGCGTGCGCTCGCCGACGCCGCAGAACACCGACTTGCCGCCGTGTGCCTTGGCAACGTTGTTGATGAGCTCCTGGATGACGACCGTCTTGCCGACGCCGGCGCCGCCGAAGAGCCCGATCTTTCCGCCCTTCACGAACGGGGCGATGAGGTCGACGACCTTGATGCCCGTCTCGAAGATCTCGGTCTTGGGCTCGAGGTTGACGAAGTCGGGGCGCTTGCGGTGGATCGACCAGCGTTCGACGCTCGCCGGGATCTCGGCGCCGTTGTCGACGGGCTCACCGAGCACGTTGAGGATGCGTCCGAGCGCCGCGGCGCCGACCGGCACTGCGATCGCGGCGCCGGTGTCGCGCACCTCCATGCCACGCACGACGGCGTCGGTGGAGCTCATCGCGACGGCGCGGACCTGGTTGCGGCCGATGTGCTGCTGCACCTCGACGACGACGCGGACTTCCTGGCCCGACTCGGTGATGGCCTTGATCTCGAGCGCGTTGTAGAGCTCGGGAAGGTTCCCCGACTCGAATGCGACGTCGATGACCGGTCCGATGACCTGGACGATCTTGCCGATGGTGTTGGCCTTCTTCCCTGCGGTGGCGGTCGTCATGTCTGTCAGCCCTGGAGCGCGGAAGCACCGCCGACGATCTCGGCGATCTCCTGCGTGATCTGCGCCTGGCGGGCGCGGTTGTAGGTGCGGCGAAGGAGGTTCAGCATGTCGCCCGCGTTGTCGGTCGCGTTCTTCATCGCGGTGCGTCGCGCGGACTGTTCGGCCGCGACGGTCTCGACGAGCGCGCGGTAGACCGCATTGCGCACGTACGAGGGCAACAACTCGGTGAGGATGGCCTCGGCCGAGGGATACAGCAGGTAATCCTTCTGTCCACCCTTGCCACTCGCCGGCGGCGGCGTCACGGGGAGCACGCGCGTCGCGGTGGGCGGAGTGGAGAGGACGGAGTTGAAGCGCGAGCCGACGACGTACACGGCATCGAGTGCGCCGCTGACGAAGCGATCCATCAGCGACTCGACGAGCGACGACGCGTCGGCGGCGGTGGGACGATCGGTGATGTCGGTGCGCGAGACGGAGACTTCGCGGCCGATGTAGCGGAAGTAGCCGAGGCCCTTCTTGCCGACGACATGCAGTTCGACCTGCGTGCCGGCCGCATCGAGGCGGGTGATCAGCGCGCGCGCTTCCTTGATGAGGTTCGCGTTGAAGGCGCCGGCGAGGCCGCGGTTCGACGTGAGCAGGATCAGGGCGGCGCGCCCTTCATGCGCCGGCTGCCGGAGCAGCGGAAACCGCTCCGCGAGCTCCGGATTGTACAGGCTCGCGATCACGTCACCGAGTGCGCGCGCATAGGGGCGCGCTGCGACGACGCGATCGACCGCCCGCTTCATCTTGGAGGTCGCGACCATCTCCATCGTGCGCGTGATCTTGCGCGTGTTCTCGACGGACTTGATGCGACCCTTGAGCTCCCGACCCTTGGCCATGAGCTACGCCAGGCTCGCCTTGTACTGTTCGATGCCGCGGCGGAGGTTGGCTTCGGTGTCCTTCGAGACGACCTTCTCCTTGCGGATGGCATCGCCGATCTGCGGGAACTGCGCCTTCATGAACGTATGGAAGCCCGCTTCCCACTCGCGCACCTTCGGCACATCGACATCGTCGATGAATCCGTTGGCGACGGCGAAGATGATCATGACCTGCTGCTCGACCGGCATCGGCGTGTACTGGCCCTGCTTGAGGACCTCGACCGTGCGGGCGCCGCGCTCGAGCTGACGCTTGGTCGCGGCGTCGAGGTCGGAGGCGAATGCGGAGAAGGCTTCGAGCTCGCGATACTGCGCGAGGTCGAGGCGGAGACGGCCGGCGACGCCCTTCATCGCCTTGATCTGCGCCGCACCACCGACGCGCGACACCGAGATGCCGACGTTGATGGCCGGACGGACGCCGGCGAAGAACAGGTCGCCTTCGAGGAAGATCTGGCCGTCGGTGATGGAGATGACGTTCGTCGGGATGTAGGCGGAGACGTCACCGGCCTGCGTCTCGATGATCGGCAGTGCGGTCAGTGAGCCGCCCGGCACGAAGATCGTCTTGTTGTCCACGATGCTCGGGTCCTGCGAGAGCTTGGCGGCGCGCTCGAGCAGGCGGCTGTGGAGATAGAACACGTCGCCCGGGAAGGCTTCGCGGCCCGGCGGGCGGCGGAGCACCAGCGAGAGCTGGCGATACGCCGCGGCCTGTTTCGTGAGATCGTCGTAGACGGCAAGCGTCGGCTTGCCCTCGTGATACATGAAGTACTCGGCCATCGCGACGCCGGAGTAGGGCGCGATGTACTGCATGGGGGCCGGGTCGGAGGCCGACGCGACGACGACGATGGTGTACTCCATCGCGCCGGCCTGCTTGAGCTTCTCGACGACTGATGCAACGGTCGACGCCTTCTGGCCGATGGCCACGTAGACGCAGATGACGCCCTGTCCCTTCTGGTTGATGATCGTGTCGACCGCGATGGCGGTCTTGCCGGTGCCACGGTCGCCGATGATGAGTTCGCGCTGTCCGCGGCCGATCGGGATCATGGCGTCGATGGCCTTGATCCCGGTCTGCATGGGCTCACTGACGGGCTGCCGGACGATGATGCCAGGCGCCTCGGACTCGACCTTGCGGCTGTGCGGCGTGTTGATGGGGCCCTGTCCGTCGATGGGACGGCCGAGCGCGTCGACGACGCGTCCGATCATCGCTGGACCGACGGGGACTTCGAGCACGCGGGCGGTGCGGCGGACTTCGTCGCCTTCCTTCAGTCGGAGATAGTCGCCGAGCACGACGGCGCCGATGTTGTCCTCTTCGAGGTTCAGCGCGAGGGCGGTGATGGTCTCACCGGTCTCGGAGGAAAGGACCTCGAGCATCTCACCGGCCATGGCCTTCTGGAGGCCGTAGATGCGAGCGATACCGTCCTTCACTTCGAGGACGGAGCCGACTTCCTCGACATCGAGGTTGTTGAGGTCGGCCGCTTCGATTTCGCGAAGCAGGATGTCCTTGATCTCGCCGGGGCGCAGCGACGTCTGGGAAGCCATAGTTCTAAGTAGGAAAAGCGTTTTGTGGGGCGGATGCGGGGTAGCTTGTGAAAAATATCACAAGGCTGAGATTCCTGCAACCGGCGTTGTTATGGGATGCGTGGTGGGACGAGGGGGTGGATGCGGGGGTGGATGCGGGTTGCACGGGCGGTACGGGTTTCGGGGTGGGACGAGGGATGCGGGGAGCTGTCTGATCTGCTTGCGGGGCATCCATCTTGATGCGGGATGCGGGGGCCTATTCCCTATGCCGTGCCCGGTGTTCTCGAGCGGCCGCGGCCCTGTTTTACGAATTTGTCGATGAGGTCGGCTGGGCGGAGGCGGGCGAGGGAGGATGATTTCACTCCGATCACTCGCTGGCAGCTGGCGCTCAGATGGGATGCGGAGGCGAAGCCGAGGATTCTGGCGATGTCGGGGAGATCGTAGCCGGGGTTCTTCGACAGCTCCGATGCGGCCAGGAGGCGGCAGAGGTCGATCACGCGCTTGAGGTTCGGTGCGCCGCCGGAGGAGAAGCGGCGGCTCAGGTGTTCGCGGGTGAGGTTCATCGCGGTCGCGATGGTCTCGGTGCGGACGGTGCGGCCACCGTGGGAGATGACGTGGCGCCAGACGTCGCGCTGCAGGGGGCCGACGAGGCCGAGTTTCTCGTCGCCGTGGCGGAGGGCCGTCGCGAAGCGGACGGTGAATGTCGTCGGGAGCAGCAGCTCACGGTGCATCGCATCATCGACGCCATCCACCAGATAGTCGGCGAACTCGAATTCGTTGCAGGCACGGACCAATGTCGGCAGGTCGGCTGGACGCATCGCGGCGAACGCGAAGAAGGGCACGCTCGGGAATTCACGCGCGAGGGCGGCCGCGCTCCACTGCTCCTCTCCCGCCTGCGTGAGATCGACGATCACGGCGTCCACCATGGTGCTCCGCAATGCATCGGCGACTTCCACTGCCGTCTTCACCAGGGTGAGGTGGCCGCGGCGTCGCGGGAACGAGCGGCGCAGCATCTCGCGCGAACGTTCGTGCGCGCACAGCGCGACGACGGATGGCGCGGGGAGCGCGCCGAGCACCGACTCGGGCACGTCAGTGCCCTGCGGGATTCGTGGCGACCAGCGCATGTGCCTGGTGCAGCACGGCACGCGCGTTCTCATAGGAGATCATCTGCACGGCCTGGTCGAACGACGCCCACCGGCAGGCGGTGATGCCTTCCTCGCGCTGCGGCGCCGTGCGGCAGTCGGGCGTCTCGATCAGGAAGAAGTGGCAGACCTTGTGGATCTGCCGACCGCGGAAGCGGAAGCTCCAGTCGATCGTCTCCACGCGGGCGCGCAGTTCGAGTGACGAGAGTCCTGTTTCCTCGCTCACCTCGCGCAGCGCGGCGGTCGCGGGCTCCTCGCCATCCTCGAGATGCCCCTTGGGGAATCCCCAGTTGTGGTACGAGTCGCGGATGAGCAGGAAGAAGGTGCGCTCGCCGTCGCGGCGGAAGACGATCCCGCCGGCGGAGATCTCCTCCCGCGGCTTGCGCTTGCGCGTCACGTGCGCGGCTCCCCACGCCGTTCGCGGCCGCGCGTCACCTGCGCGGCTCCGCCGTTGGTGCTCAGTTCCGCGCGACCCTCGATGAACTGCCGGACGATCGGATCGGTCGTGTGCTTGATCTCATCGACGGTGCCCACCTGCCGCACGGTGCCTTCGTACAGCATCGCGATGCGCGTGCCGACGGTGTAGGCGCTCCGCATGTCATGGGTGATCACGATGCCCGTCACGCCGAGCTGACGTTCCATGCGCAGCATGAGGTCGTCGATGATGGCGCTCGTCACGGGGTCGAGGCCGGTGGTCGGTTCATCGTACAGGATGTACTTGGGGCGCAGCGCGATCGCGCGCGCGATGCCCACGCGCTTGCGCATGCCGCCCGAGAGCTCGCTGGGCAGTTTGGTGCCCACGTCATCATCGAGGTCGACGAGCGCGAGCGCTTCATGCACGCGCTCCGGGATCTCCTCCTCGGTGAGCAATCCCTGCTTGCGGAGTCCCATCGCGACGTTGTCCGCGATGGTGAGCGAGTCGAAGAGCGCTGCGAACTGGAAGACGTACCCGATCTTGGCGCGCAGCGCATACAACTCGCGCCGCGAGAGCTGCTGCACCTCCTGCCCGTCAACGACCACTCGCCCCTCGTCCGGCTCCAGGAGTCCGACGATGTGCTTGATCGCCACCGACTTGCCGGAGCCCGAAAAACCGATGATGGCGACGGTCTCGCCCTCCTTCACTTCGAGGGAGAATCCGCGCAGCACCTGGTTGTCGCCGAACGCCTTGTGGACGTTGTCGAAGGTGATCATTGAGGTGGGAGGGGGGAGGTGTGAGGTTGGAATATGGGACGGATCACCGTGCTGCGCAGGGGCTGGCGCGCGTTTCGCGCGCTCCGCCGGGGCATGCAGGCTCCTGTAGATGCGGGAAGAGGATGAATGCGGGGACGGATGCGGGAGCGGGAGCGGGAGCGGGAGCGGGATGCGGGAGCGGGATGCGGGATGCGGGATGCGGGATGCACGACGGGGCGGCCCCGTACGGGCCGCCCCCCTCACCCCTCA
>JANOTV010000139.1:0-2481 GCA_031416495.1 Gemmatimonadota bacterium | reverse complement strand
CTCGGCCAGCGATTGCGCCTGCGCATCGTCCAGGTCGAGCCACTGCACGCTGACGCCGCGGCCTTCGTCGCGGTAGATCGCCAGGTCTTGCTCGATTGGCAGCGCCGCGAGCCGGTAGCGCATGTCGCCGCGCACGAAACGACTGTAGAAGTCCGGTTCGTCGAGGTCGAAGAAGCCGAAGTTGTAGGAGGTGGCTTCGTTCGTCGCCGGATCGACCACCACGATTGCGTTATGGCCGAAGCGCTCCCAGAAGATCTCGCCGGGCAGCATGGTCACCACGCCGATGCGCGGCGTGGCGAAGGCGCTTGCGGACAGCAGCCAGAGCGCCAACAGCAACATGCAGCGCCGGATCAAGTTCCTTCCCCCGCTGGCCCCCCAAGGGGACTTCCTGCGGGGCGCTGTGGGTGAGGAGGCGCGCTTATGAGCCACCGGCTCATGCGCCGACGAACGCCTGAAGGCCGTGTCTGAGGCCGGACGCGCGCTCGAGCGTCACCCATCGCCGAGTACGCCGACATGGAACGCATGCACGCGGCGCACATCGGCGCTGGACACGCGGAACACGTAGCGACCGAGCGTCAACTCCTCGCCGGCTTCGGGCAGGTGGCCGATCGCGGCGGTGATCAAGCCGCCGATGGTGTCGTATTCGTCTTCATCGAAGTCGGCGCCGAAGCGCTCGTTGAAGTCCTCGATCGGCGTCAGCGCGTCGACCACGAACTGCCCGTCGGCCTGCGCCGCGATCAAGGCGTTCGGGTCTTCGGCGTCGTCGTGCTCGTCGTCGATCTCGCCCACGATCTGCTCGAGCACGTCCTCGATGGTCAGCAGCCCGGCGACGCCGCCGTGCTCGTCGATCACGATCGCCATGTGGTTGCGCGACTGGCGGAACTCGCGCAGCAGCACGTCCAGACGCTTGGATTCGGGGATCAGCACCGCCGGGCGCAGCAGGGCGTGCACACTGCCCGGGCCGTTGTCGGCGACCACGCCGCGCAGCAGGTCCTTGGCCAGCAGGATGCCGAGGATGTCGTCCTTGTCGTCACCGTGCACCGGGAAGCGCGAGTGGCCGGACTCGACCACCCGCTTCATCAGGTCCAGCAGCTTGGCCTCGGCCGGCAACGCCACCATCTGCGTGCGCGGGATCATCACGTCGCCCACGGTCAGGTCGGACACGGCGATTGCGCCTTCCATCATCCGCAACGTGTCGGCGGCAATCAGGCCGTCGGCCTGCGCATCGCGCAGCAACTCGACCAGATCCTTGCGGGTGGAGGGCTCGCCCGACAGCGCCGAGCTGATGCGTTCGAGCCAGGAGCGGCGGCCCTTGTCCACAGTGGACGGTGCGTGGGTACTACTGTCTTCCTCGGACATTGCGTTCTTTGCGTTTCTTGCGGTGGCGCCCGGGGATGGGCGGCGGGGCGAGTCTAGCGCGGATGCGGTGCAAGACAGTGAAATACAGTCAAAATTACCCGCAGCGGCTACTTCTCGCCGCCTCTTTCAACTGATCCGTACAGTCCGTGGCAACGCGGCTGCAACGAGAACTGCAACGGCCTTCGCCAGTTCTTTCCGCGTTCGCACGACCTCAGCACCATCACCGCGCAGGATCTGCAAACAGTCGAGAATCAGTCAAACGATCGGTTCCGCGAACGGCTTAGCTACCTGAGGCTAGCGAGGTATCCTTCCGATCAGGTTGCACTTCAAAGTCGAATGCGCCCCATCAACCGTCGCGAGGGGAGAACAAAATCTCAGAGCAGATCGCCATCGGCCGACATCATCCGCTCCATGCGGTCGCCCAGTCCGCCGATTTCGAGCACCAGGCGATCGACCTCTCCGGGGTCCAGGCCCTCGTACGGGCGGTTCTCGCATAACTGCAGGTAGGGCACGCCGTCGAGGTCGCCGATCGCGAGATAACCGACGCGGCTCTGCCAGTTGAACACCAGCGCGCGACGCGCATCCAGGCCGGTCGTGGGCGCAAGCGCGGTGCTGACGCGCAGGTACGGCCGGCCGTCGTCGTCGTCGAGCTCGGACAGGAAGATCGCCTGGTGGCGAGTGCCTTGGTCGAGCGAGAGTTCGATGCAGACCACGTCCTCCTCGTGCACGGTCACGTTGAAGCTCGTGGTCTTGAGGTGCTTGCGGATCGATTCGAAATTGCGCACGTTGGGCTCCTTGCGCCTCAGCTTCATAATCTGCGGCTGGGATATCGTTTTCAGGCGGCTATGCTACCGCGATGGACGCGAGCCCCGCCGCCGAACGTATATTCGCCACTATCCGCGCCATTCCGCGGGGCCAGATCGCTGGCTATGGCGAGGTTGCGCGCCGCGCCGGACTGCCCGGGCGGGCGCGGCTGGTGGCGCGACTGCTCAGCGAGAACACCGACCGCGCCCTGCCGTGGCACCGGGTGGTGCGCGCGGACGGCCGGATCGCATTTCCCGCCGGGTCGGAGGGCTTCACCCAACAGTGCGCGGCGCTGCGGCGCGAGGGTCTGACGGTGGA
>JANOTV010000138.1:0-2368 GCA_031416495.1 Gemmatimonadota bacterium | reverse complement strand
CATCATCAACACGGTGGCCGCGCCACACAATCTCGACCCGTTCCTCTCAGCCCTCAAGCGCGATGGCGTCATGACGCTCGTCGGCGCGCCGGCGGAAGCGCATCCGTCACCGACGGTGTTCAACCTGATCATGGGACGTCGCAGCATCGCCGGCTCGCTGATTGGCGGGATCAGGGAAACCCAGGAGATGCTGGACTTCTGCGCCGAGCACGGGATCACCTCCGAGATCGAGATGATCCGGATGGATCAGATCAACTACGCGTACGAGCGAATGCTGAAGAGCGACGTGAAGTACCGTTTTGTCATCGACATGGCCTCGCTGCCGACGGCCTGATCAGGGCCGGATCGCCCAGCTTCCTCCCAGTCGTGACATCAGACCGGCGAACACGGCGATGCCGTCCCACAGGTTCTGGATGCGGAGATTTTCGTTCGACGCGTGCTGCGAGTTGTCATGGTTGGCTATCGGCACCACGACGAGCGGCGCGCGGAGCACATCCGAGAAGAGAAAGGTCGGCAGACTCCCGCCCAAGATTGGCACTTCGATGATCGGCGTGCCCAATCCTTCGGTGACCGCCTGCACCACGGCGCGTGCGAGCGGGGTATCGCCTGTGGTGCGCTGACCGGGATATCCCTCAGCGCCCCAGTCGAGACGGAGCAGCCGCCTGTTCGCGCGTCGCATCGCGCTGTCGGGTGCCGCATGAATCACCGTGAAGCCCAGCCGGCGCGCGTGCGCCTCGAGCAGCGTACGAATCCGCTGAGGACGCTGATCGGGAACCAGGCGAAAATCGATTGACGCAGTCGCCTCGGTGGGAATCGCATTCGCCGCCGCACCCACCGGCCCGGCGTGGATAGACCTCACGTTTAGCGCGGGCTGCATGATTCGCTCGGCCAACAGCGCATCGTTCGCCTCGGTGCCACCGAGGTTCAGCTCGCGACGCAGCACACTGTCCACCGCTGGCATCGTGCGCAACGCGCGCCGGTCGGCGGCCGTGAGGGGCCGCACGTCCTTCATGTACCCGGGGATGAGAATCTTCCCGTCGGCATCGCGCAGCGACGCGATGAAGTTCGCCAGCACGGCGGCGGGGTTGGGGGCCCAGTTGCCGTAGTGGCCGCTGTGCAGTGCTCGTGTCGCGCCATACGTCGTGATCACGACATCGGTGACACCACGCACGCCGAGCACGACCTGCTGGCGCCGGCTCTGGTGCACCGGCCCGTCGGCGAATATCCACCCATCTGCGGCGAGGAGTGCCGCGTGACGTTGAAGCAGCGCACGGGTATGTGCGTTACCCGCTTCTTCCTCGCCGTCGAAGTAGAACTTGAGGTTGACGCTCGGCGCGATGCCGCCGGCACGCAGCGCATCGAGCGCGACGAGCATGGCGATGATCGGTGCCTTGTCGTCGCTGGCGGAGCGCGCATACACGCGCCATTCAGGCGGTACGCTCGCGCCACGGGGCGGGAGTGCGACCACCTTGCCTCCGCTCTCGAGCATGCCGTCACGCAGTGTCGGCTCCCACGGTGGGTTCGCCCACCGGCTCGCTTCTACGGGCTGCCCGTCATAATGCGCGTAGAACACCACCGTTCGCGTGGCGCCCGGTTCGCGCAACTCGCCGTACACCGCTGGCGGGCCGCCAGCCGGTGATTCGAGCAATCGCGTCGCAATACCGCGCCGCTCCATCATCGCCGAGATCGCCGCCGCGTTGCGGCGGATGTTCGCACTGTCGCTCGCCAGATTGGGAATCGCGAGCAGCTCCATGAACTCGCGTACGATCTCCGTCTCGTGCGTCTGCCGGTATCGCGTGACAGCGGATCGCATGACGCTGGCTCCGTCATCTGCAGGCGCGCGCTGGGCATGCACGGGTGCTGTGAGTACGAGCGCGGCGACGAGCGGCGCGGCGGTGCAGAAGCGCATCGATTCAGGAGTGGAGGGTTCGCGGCAGCTGAGAGTAGTGTAGCCCCGGACTCAGCGAATCGGCACCGCCACCGTGAAGTGATGGCTCGTCAACAGTGAAGCCGCCCCGGGCCACTGGCGAGCACCCGCCGCTGCTGCCACATATCGCGCGAAAGGGTTTGGTCCGAGGGAACTTTCGCGGTCGCTGACCAGATAAATGCATGAGGGTCGCTTTCCCAACACCGCGCACGGAGCCGCCATGCCAGAGTCACTCGGATTCACCGTCGATCTTCCCCTCAAGTTCGGTTCCGCATTGGACGTCACGCGGGAAGCCCTCAAGGCCGAGGGATTCGGCATCCTCACGGAGATCGACCTGCAAGGCGCGTTCAGGGAGAAGCTTGGGCGGGGCTTCCGTCAGTACACGATCCTCGGCGCATGCAATCCGTCGCTCGCTTATGCGGCGGTCAGCGAGGATCCCGC
>JANOTV010000137.1:0-10773 GCA_031416495.1 Gemmatimonadota bacterium | reverse complement strand
TGAAGGCATCGCCAAGCGACGGATAGTTGAAGACGGCATCGATGAAATAGTCGAGCGTCCCCTCGAAGTGCAGCACCGCTGCAGGGACGTGGATGAGCTCGCAGGCACCCTCGCCCATCACGCTGGCGCCGACGAGGCGCTTGTCGTCGGTGCGGAAAATGAGCTTGGCGAAACCCTCGGTGTCGCCGATGATCTGGCCGCGCGGGTTGATGCGGAATGACGAGCGGCCGATCTCCACCGGGATGCCCTTCGCGCGCGCGTCTTCCTCCCCCAGGCCGACGGTCGCGACTTCGGGCGTGGTCCAGACGCCGTAGGGCAGCACGGCCGAAACGCCCTGCTTGTAGCGGAAGTCGAAGGCGTGGCAGACCGCCACGCGCGCCTGTTCCATCGCCGTACTCGCGAGGGCGGGAAAGCCGATCACGTCGCCCGCCGCGATGATCGTCGGCTGCGCCGTGCGGTACTTGTCGTCGACCGCGATGAAGCCGCGCGCGTTGACCGTCACGCCCGCGACATCGAGCGCGAGGTCGCCGGTGTTGCCTTCGCGTCCGGCGCAGTAGAGCACGCAATCGGCCACCAGTGCGGTGCCATCGAGCAGCGAGACGGTGGCCACGTCGCCATCCACGCGCACGTCGCGCACGGTGCCATTGAGCATCACCTGCACCCCGAGTCGGCGCGTCATCTCGACGCGGAGTGCGTCGGAGAGGTCGGAGTCGAGCTGCATGAGCAGGCGTTCACGGCTGTTGATGATCGTGACGCGCACGCCGAGCGCTGCGAAGATGCCCGCGTACTCGCAGCCGATGACGCCGCCGCCGATGACGATGAGGCGCCGTGGGATGGCGGTGAGCGACAGCACGTCGTCGCTGTTCACCACCACGCGCCCGTCAAACGGGATCTCTGCGGGATGCGCGGGGCGCGAGCCGCTGGCGATGAGGAAGACGCCGGCGCTGATGCGGTGCGGCTCTTCCTTGTAGCGTGTCACCTCGACCGTGTCGGCCGAGACGAACCGCGCCTGGCCCTGCACCTGCGTGATGCCATGGCGGTCGAGGTTCTGCCCGATCAGCTGCCATGAGGCGTCCACCACCGCGCGCTCACGATGCATGAAGTCGCCGATGGTGATGTCCGACTTGAGGCGCATCTCGACACCGTAGAGACCGCGCTGCCGCAGCCCGCTCAGGTAGAGGGCGGTCTCGCGCAGGGTCTTCGACGGGATGGTGCCCGTGTTGACCGCCGCGCCTCCCGGCTTGGGCGAGCGCTCGATGAGGCAGACCTTCTTGCCGAAATAGGCGGCCTGTGCGGCCCCCTTCTCACCAGCAGGCCCGCTGCCGATCACGCAGAGATCGAAGGAGTCAGTCATCGAGCGCGAAGTTACGCTGGGCCAGGCCCGGGCGCGAGGCCACCGTCTTGCTCGGGGCCCTTTTCCCGGCGGTTCCAACGGCCGTTTCGGGGTCCGCAGCCCATGCGAACCCCTTAGCTTCCGTTCATGCCTGCAGAGTCCACCTATTTCCGGAAGGGTTTCGGTCTCAAGACCGAGGTCGAGGCCACGCTGACCGCCGATTATGACGGGCAACTGGTGGATCTCCTCCTGGCCCGCGATCACACCCTCGTTGCCGGCCCGGTGACCATCCGGCTCGCCAAGGAATTCGGCTTCTGCTACGGCGTCGAGCGCGCGATCGAGTATGCCTACCAGACGCGGGCCAAGTTCCCAGACCGGAAGATCTTCCTCGCGGGTGAGATCATCCACAACCCGCATGTGAACGCGAAGCTCAAGGAGATGGGGATCGTCTTCCTGTCGCCGAGCGAGAAGGGGTTCGATTATTCGCAGGTCGCCCCGCAGGACGTGGTGATCCTGCCCGCGTTCGGGGTGACGATCCACGACTTCGAGACCCTTCGCGCGAAGGGCTGCGTGATGGTGGACACCACCTGCGGCTCGGTGCTCAATGTGTGGAAGCGCGTGGAGGCGTACGCGCGCGACGGATTCATGAGCCTGATCCACGGCAAGTACTACCACGAGGAGACGCAGGCGACGGCGTCCCAGGTGGAGAAGTACGATGGCGGCACGTACCTGGTGGTGCGCGACATGTCGCAGGCGGATGACGTGATCGCGTACGTCGAAGGACGGTTCGCGGGTGGCCGCGAGGCGTTCCTCGCGAAGTACGCGCATGCGGCGAGCCCGCACTTCGACCCCGACGTGCACCTGCAACGCGTGGGCGTCGCGAACCAGACGACGATGCTCGCGCGTGAATCGCTGGCGATCGGCGAGGTGGTCGGCCACGCGATGGAGCGGGTCTTCGGCGCGGATCGCCGTGCGGAGCACTTCCGGACCTTCGATACCATCTGCAGTGCGACGCAGGACCGGCAGGACGCGGTGAATGCGCTGCTTCTCGAACCGCTCGACGTGATGCTGGTGGTCGGCGGATACAACTCCAGCAACACCATCTCGCTCGCGGCGCTCTGCGCGGAGAAGGTGCCGACGTTCCACATCGAGGACGCCGCTGGTGTCGATCCGGACACCGGCACGGTGCGGTACCGCGATCTGGCGACGGGCGCGGAGATGGAGTCGGACCATTGGCTGGCGAAGGAAGGCCCGGTGCGCGTGGGCCTCACCGCCGGAGCAAGCACGCCCAACAACAAGATCGGCGAGACGGTGGCACGGGTGCTCGCGACGCGCCGTGTCGACATCGCCACGATTGTCTGAGGCGCCTGGGTTCATCGCTCTCGAGGGCGGTGGCTCACGCGTGGAGGTCGTTCCTGAGCAGGGCGGACGCGTGCGCTCGCTCAATCTGTTCGGCCGCGAATGGCTGCTCGACGACAACATCGTGCCCGGTCGCACCGATTCGCTGATGGCGCGTGGCGGCTGGGACGAGTGCGCGCCCGCCGCGGTTGCCGGCGCTATGCCCGACTGGGTGAAGGGCAGCGGCGGACGGCCGAACCCCGAGGGCGGCGAGGCGCGATCGCAACATCCCGAGACGATCATCTCCACCGACGAAGGCGTCCATCGCGTCACCTGCACCTGGCGTGGGAAGAGCATGCCCTGGCAGCTCACGCGCACGCTGCTCGTGCGCCAGGACGGCGCCGTGGAGGCGCGCTACGAAGCGCTGACCACTGGCAGCCGTCGCTTGCCGTTCCTCTGGAGCGCGAATCTCGTGTTCCCGCTCACGGGCGATACGCGGCTGAAGCTTCCGGACGGCGGACGCGTGCGCATCGAGGCCGTGAAGGGCGCCAAGCCGCTGGGCGAGGTGAACGACTCGGGAGGCGTCTGGCCGCGGCTCACGCTCAACGGCAAGCCGCGCGATCTTTCTCGGCCCTGGTCGGTGCCGCGAAAGACGTTCTTCTCAGGGTGGCTCGACCTGGGCAGCGGGCGCACGATGATCCAGCTCATGCAGGGAGAGGAATGTCTCACGCTCACCTGCGACGGCGCCGGTGTACCGTACTGCGGGCTGGTGATCGACCGCAGAGGACACGAGACGGGCGGCGTGCGGCGACTTCTGTTCAGTCGATGGCGCACCGGCGCTCCGGCGATCGCCCTTCGGCCGTCGCTCGGTGCGCCTGGCCGGTTCGCGGATGCGCTCGGAGATTGGCAGGCCATCACATGGCTCGCGCCGGGTGAACCCCGTCGCTGGACACTGACTTTGCGCGGGGGAGCGTAACATGGGTTCGGAGATCGTCGTCGAGCTTCCCGCCCCGATGTCGGCGCTGCTGAGCGAGCTCGTCGACTACGCGGGCCTCTTTCCGCCCGCCGCACTGCCGATGAGCGAGGCCGTCGCGAAGTACGCGTCGTACACGGTCGGACCACAGCGCGCGATGCTCGGGCGGTTCGTGCTGCCGGCCGCACGGCTCGACGAGTTCCTCTCGTGCGCCGATGCGCTGGAGACGCCGGCCACACCATGGCGCCTCTCCGCGCTCGCCGACCCTGACGACGCGGAACTCGTCGCGCGGTTCAACCGCTGGCATAGCGCGCGGTTCATCATAGACGCCGTCGAGACCAAGGCGAATGACGTCGCGACGATCTGGCGCATCGCAAGCGCATTCGATGAGTCGTACGCGGTGTTCGTCGAGATCCCCGTCGCCGCGGATCCCTCGGGCCTCATCGACGAACTCGCGGCGCGCGGACTGCGCGCGAAGATCCGCACCGGCGGCGTGACCGCCGACGCATTCCCGTCGGCGGGCGAGATCGTGCGCTTCATGGCGCTCTGCGCACGCCAGGGTGTGCCCTTCAAGGCGACGGCCGGTCTCCATCATCCGATGCGCGGCGAGTATCCGCTCACGTATGCGCCCGGAAGCGATCGCGCCACCATGCATGGATTCCTCGGCGTCTTCCTTGCCGCCGCGCTCCTTTACGACGGCAGCGACGAACGCGACGTCGCGTCTCTGCTCGACGAGAGTGTCCTCGATGCGATATCGGTGGACGAGGACGGCATCTCGTGGAAGGGGCATCGCGTGACCGCCGCCGAGATCGCTCGCGCGCGGGCCGAGTTTGCCGCATCGTTCGGCTCCTGCTCGTTCGAGGAGCCGGTGCAGGACCTCATGACGCTCAACCTGATCCCCGCACCATGACAGATGGCACGCACGACGTCGCGCTTCGCTCCTGGGTGGAGTCCGCGCACGCGGCAGGGACCGACTTTCCGATCCAGAACCTCCCGCTTGGCGTCTTCCGGCTGGCCGATGGCAGCGGCTCGCCGCGCATTGGCGTCGCGATCGGCGACCAGATCGTCGATCTCCAGTACGCGCGCAATGTCGGTCATCTCGACGGCCTGCGCGCCGAGCTCGTGGAAGCGTGCGGCGGTACGTCGCTCAACGTGGTGTTCGGACTCGGCCGCGCGACGCACACCGCGCTCCGTGAGCGGCTGAGCGCGATGCTGCGAGCCGACACGCCGGAGGGCGCGCGTGCGCGAGCGGATGCGAAGCTGCTGGTACCCATGGCGGACGTCGTGATGATACTGCCCGCGGAAGTCGGCGACTACACGGACTTCTATGCGTCGATCGATCACGCGACGAACGTGGGCTCGATGTTCCGTCCCGACAACGCGCTGCTGCCGAACTACCGTCATCTGCCGATCGGCTATCACGGGCGCGCGTCGTCGCTCGTGCCGAGTGGCACGGCGGTGAAGCGTCCGAGCGGGCAGACGTCTGCCGCGCCGGAAGGACCGCCGGTGTTCGGGCCGAGCCAACGCGTGGACTACGAACTCGAGGTCGGTGCGTTCGTCGCGACGGGCAATGCGATGGGCGTGCCCGTGCCGATCGCCGAGGCCGAAGCGCACATCGCGGGGCTCGTGCTTGTGAACGACTGGTCCGCACGCGACATGCAGGCGTGGGAGTACCAGCCGCTGGGACCATTCCTCGCAAAGAACTTCGCGACGACCGTCTCGCCGTGGGTGGTGACGCTCGATGCGCTCGAGCCGTATCGCATCGCGGCGCGCGTGCGCGGTGCGGATGAGCCGGCGGTGCTTCCGTATCTCGCCGATGAGAGCGATCGTGCGCGCGGCGGCTTCGCGCTCATGCTCGAAGTGTGGCTGCGCACGGCGCGCATGCGCGAGGAAGGGAAGCCCGCGGAGCGACTGAGCGCGTGCACGTTCGAGCGGATGTACTGGACAGTTGGGCAGATGCTCACGCATCATGCGAGCAACGGATGCAATCTCCGGCCCGGCGATCTCATCGCGAGTGGGACGGTGTCGGGTGCGACGAAGGATTCGCGCGGATCCATGCTCGAGCTCGCCTGGCGCGGCACGGAACCGGTGGAGCTCTCCAACGGAGAGCGTCGCGCGTTCCTCGCCGATGGCGATGAAGTGATCATGAAGGGATGGTGTGAGCGGCCGGGTGCTGCGCGCATCGGGTTCGGGGAGTGCTGCGGGACAATCAACGGCTGACCAGGGAGCTTTCTGTGACGACGCGAATGGTTCGCGTGGGTGCCATGGATGCGAAGTGTCCACTGATGTTGAGGCGCGCGGCGTTCCTGCTGTCCGCCGCCGTCCTCGCGATGTCGCCCGCTCCCGCCGCGGCGCAGGGTGGCACCGATATCTGGATCACCGATCTTCGCGAGTCTGGCTCGCGAGTTGAAGTCGGGCGCCCGCGCATCGTCGTGAATCGCAGCGGTTACGACAACCAGCCGAGCTTCACGCGCAGCGGCGATGCGATCCTCTTCACGTCGATCCGCGAGGACGAGCAGGCTGACATCTGGCGCGTCGCGCTCGCGAGCGGCGTGATCACGCGCCTGACCGAGACGCCCCAGAGCGAGTACTCGGCGACGACCACGCCCGACGGTGCTTCCTACTCGGTGATCAGAGTGGAGCTGCCGGATTCCACGCAGCGACTGTGGAAGTTCCCGTTCGGCAGCGGTTCGCCGTCGCTCGTGCTGAATGCATTGCGTCCGGTGGGGTACCACCTGTGGCTCAGCGATGCGATGCTCGCGACGTTCGTGCTCGGTGCACCCAACGCGCTGGTGCTCGTCGACTCACGCACCGAACGCGCCGACACGGTGGCACGAAAGATCGGCCGCGCGCTCGTCGTCGTCCCGGGGCGCGATGCGTTCACATTCCTGCAGGAAGGTGCAGCGCGCGGCGACACCAACTGGATCAGTGAAATCGACCTGCGCACTCATGCCATCAGGCGCGTTGCGCCTGCTCCGGCGGGCGCGGACTATCATCTCTGGACGCGCGGCGCGCGGCTCATTGCGGCCTCGCAGACCAGGTTATTCCTCTGGGTCGATGGCCGATGGGATATACTCGCCGACTTCGCGGAGTTGGGAGTGAAGGGCATCTCGCGCCTCGCCATCAACAGCACCGGGGACAAGCTGGCGTTCGTCGCCGAGGATCGCGCGACTCCATGACGGAGGAGGTGCGCCGCTACGAGCCGACCTTCGCCGACCACTTCTCGGCGCATGCAGCCGAGTATGCGGCGTTCCGCCCGCGGTATCCGGCGGCGCTCTTTCACTGGCTTGCCGTCGTCGCGCCGGGAACAGAGCTCGCGTGGGACGCGGGCACGGGCAACGGCCAGGTCGCGCATGGGCTGGTGACGCGTTTCGCGCGCGTGGTGGCCACGGACGCGAGCGCCGAACAGATCGCGAACGCCGCGCCCCATCCGCGGATCAACTACGCGATGAGCAGCTACGACAGCGGCATCGCGAGCGACACGGCGCAGCTCGTGACGGTCGGGCAGGCACTGCACTGGTTCGACCTCGATCTGTTCATGGCCGAGGTGCGCCGCGTGCTGCAGCCTGGCGGATTGCTCGCGGCGTTCGCGTATGGACACAGCCGGGTGAGTCCGGAGGTCGATGCGCTGGTGCGTGCGCACCACGACGTGACGCTTGGCGAGTACTGGCCGCGGGAGCATCTGCTGATACACGAGGGATATCGTTCCCTCGCGCTCCCGCTCGAGGGACTGGTACCTCCGCCGCTCGAGATGAGTGAGGCGTGGACGGTTGAGCAGTACATCGGCTTCTTCAGGACGTGGTCGGCGACGCAGCGTTTCATGCGCGCGCGCGGTGAGGAGGCGATCGCCGATTTCGAGCGTGCGCTTCGTGAACGCTGGGGAGGGGCGGCCCGGAGAACCGTCTCGTGGCCGCTCGTGATCCGTGCGGGGACCATGCGCTGACGTGAGCGGTCAGCGCTGCTCCTTGCGCGGCGCGCAAGCAGCCAGCGAGTGTTCAGGCAGGAGCGCCACCCCACCCGCCAGCAGGTTCGATGCCGAGCAAGAACGTCGTCCCCAAAGAGAAGCGCGCCGCCCATCCGCAGAGGGACGCGGCGGATGCCCTGTGTCGTGCGGCTCGCGAGAGCTGCCAGCAGCATGTGCGGCTGAGCCGTCTGCTCGCGCTCGGTGCCGAGGACGTGGAGTTTCAGGGTGCGGCGCACATCGCGGGGCTGTCCGACCAGATGCTCTCCGACGCGACGATGCGCTACGAACTCGCGGCGACCGACGGACGCGGCAAGGAGCCCGAGGACTGGTGGCGCGCGGCGAACGCGTTGTGGATGGCGAGCCGCGAGTACACGAGGCGTTGTGCGGCGTCGGACGCGGCGGGTGCGCGGTTCAAGCGGCACGGGACGGCGCAGCTTGGTGAACTCACGCTGGACTACGAGCTCGAAATGTCGGCGCGCATGGCGCTCAAGCAGGCGTGCACGGCGTACGGGGCGTTGAGACCCGACACGGCGTAAGCGTCAGGCCAGCTCGGACCACGCCGCGACCGCGGCATCAAGCTCCTTCCGCGCGCGCGCCAGATCCTGATCCAGTCGCCCAGCCTTCTTCGCCGCCTGCGGCGAGCCGTCGTACAGCGCCGGATCGCCGAGCTGCGATTCGATCTCCGCGACGCGCGCCTCGTGTCGCTCGACCGACTTCTCGGCGTCCTCGGCTGCGCGCTTCTTCGCGCGCTTTGCCGGTGGGTCGTCCGACTTCGGCGCTGAGGGGTTCTTCTTCGCCTGCTGCTTCTCCTGCTTCTTCTCCTGCTGCTTCTCCTGCACGCGCTTCGCCTCGACTGCGTCCGACTCGGCGCGCGCGACGCGCGATGCACGGTCGGAGCGTGACGCTTCCCACTCGACGAACGTGCCGTCGAAATCCTCGATGTGCGTGCCGTCGAACGCCCAGACACGCGTCGCGAGTTCGCGCAGGAACGCGCGGTCATGGCTCACGAGGATCACCGTACCCTCGTATTCCTCGAGCGCATCTTCGATGGACTCGATGCTCTCGACGTCGAGGTGGTTCGTCGGTTCGTCGAGCACGAGCAGGTTGGCCTTCGCGAGCGTGATGATCGCGAGCGCCATGCGCGCGCGCTCGCCGCCGGAGAGCGACGAGATGCCGCGCATGACTTCCTGGCCCGTGAAGCCGAACGCGCCGAGGTGGTTCTGGATCGAACCGCGCCCCCAAAGCGGGCGTAGGTCCTCGATGGCCTCGAGGAGCGTCCGATTGAGCGGCAGGTCGACGAGATCCTGGCGGAACCAGGCCGGACTCACCGAGCCGCCCACCTTGGCCTCACCGGCCGCAGGCGCACGATGGCCGAGCAGCGTGGAGAGGAGCGTGGACTTGCCGGCACCGTTCGCGCCCACGACCGCAATGACATCACCTCGCAGGGCGACGCCCGTGAAGTTGGAGACGAGCGTGCGGTCCGCGACCTTCACCGTGAGCTTGTCGGCCGTGATCACGCGATCACCGCCACGCTCCGAGGCCTCGAGGCGAAGCACCATCGAGCCTTCGGCACCTGGCGGCGGCGTGAGGCGTGGCAGGCGATCGAGACGCTTGCGACGGCCCTTCGCCTGTGACGTGTTCACGCCCGCGATGTTGCGGCGGATGTAGTCCTCTTCCTTCGCGATGAACTTCCGCTGGCGCTCCACCTCGCGGTCGCGCGAGAGGCGACGCTCGGCGCGCTGCGACACGAAGCTCGAGTAGCCGCCGCGATACGTCTCGCCGGTGCCGCCCTCGAGATGCAGCATGTGATCGGCGACGACATCGAGGAACGCGCGGTCATGGCTGATGACGATGATCGTCTCGTCGGCTTCCTTGAGCCAATCCTGCAGCCAGACGGTGGTGTCGAGGTCGAGATGGTTCGTCGGTTCGTCGAGGAGCAGGAGCTCGGCGGGCGCGATGAGCTGCGCGGCGAGTCCCACGCGGCCGCGTTCGCCGCCGCTCAGCGACTTGATGTCGCGCGACTTGGATTCCTCGGCGTCGAAGCCGAGTCCCTGGAGCACTGCATCGACGCGCGCATGGAAGGTGTACCCTCCCATGTCGGCGAACTTCTCCTGGTCCCGGCCGAAGCGCTGCAGCACGTGGTCGGGCGTCTTCTCGCCGAGCTCGGCGAGCTGCTGTGCCTGTTCGGCGAGCGACTGCTCGAGCGCCATCACGTCGCGGAAGGCGGTGGCGGCCGCGTCCCACACGGTGTTCACGCCTTCGAAGGCGCGATGCTGGTCGAGGAGCGCATGACGCAGCCCCGGCATCCGCGCGACGCTGCCGGCCGTGGGCTGCATGGTGCCGGTGAGGATCTTGAACAGCGAGCTTTTGCCGCAGCCGTTCCGGCCGACGATGCCCCAACGGTCACCAGCACCGACGGTGAAGGTGACGTCCTTGAGGAGTGTCGTGGCGCCGAACGAAATGCCGACGCCGGAGCATGAGATCAGTGTCAACTGCGGGATTGCTGGAGAGAGCGGGGGGTCGGCCGCTGAAAGGGCCGTTGCCGCGAGCCACTCAGCGCCGGCAGGGCAGGGAACGCCCTGTGCAGACGGTATGGCTGTCTGTAAAGCTAATCACCTTCAGTCCGTCGGCGTCTGCACGGTCAGCTCCCCCGTCTCCATCGCCCTCTTTGCCAGCGCCTCCAGCCGGTCGTCCTGGTTCCGCTCGAGCGCCCTGATCGCCCGCCGCGCGCGGCGCATCGCCATCGGGATGAAGATCCGCGCTGCGTCGAGATCGTCCTTGGCTGCGTCCTCGCCCTGGCGAGCGATCACCGTCGTCACCCGTGAGAGCACGGCAGTGCTCAGGTAGATGTCGATCGCCGCGTTCGCCATGCGCTCCTGCAGCATCTGCTTCTCGATGATGCCCTTGCCGTGCTCGATCAACGCCTTCTCCACTGCGAGCGCAAGCTGGTGGACATTCTGCGCGACCATGTCCGCCTCATCTTCGAGCGACTTGTGCACCTTCGTGAAGTTGTTCTTCACCAGCGTGCGCTTCACGCGGCCGGTGAGATAACTCGAGATGGCACCGATGGAATGCAGCGGATCCCTGAACGCCTTGCCGACTTTCTTGAGCTCCTCGCCCGGCTGCTGCAGGCCCATCAGCGCGATGAGCGCGCGCATGATCTCG
>JANOTV010000136.1:0-1662 GCA_031416495.1 Gemmatimonadota bacterium | reverse complement strand
GCGCCCGCCAAGAAGCATGCGCCCGCCAAGAAGCATGCGCCCGCCAAGAAGCATGCGCCCGCCAAGAAGCATGCGCCCGCCAAGAAGGCCGCGCCCGCCAAGAAGGCCGCGCCCGCCAAGAAGCCTGCGACCAAGAAGTAGCTCCGGGTCGGCCCGGTGATCTCCACCGCGACCCTGAACGCCATGAAAGAAAGAATCCATCGCGGCGACGAGCTCGCACTCACGAGAGCGCTCGTCTCGGTCGACTCCCGCAATCCTTCCCTCGCCCCTGACGGGCCGGGCGAAGCCGCGGCTGCCGCACTGCTTGCATCGGTGCTCTCCGATTGGGGATTCACCGTCGATCTCATCGACTCCTCACCCGGCCGTCCGAACGTGCTCGCGCGCATCGGCGGTGGCCATGGCGGCCGCTCGCTCCTGTTGAACGGGCACCTCGACACGGTCGGCGTCGAAGGGATGGTGCACCCGCCCTTCACGCCCACCGAGCGCGATGGCCGTCTCTACGGTCGCGGCTCCACCGACATGAAAGCCGGCGTCGCCGCGATGTGCGCCGCCGCCCTCCGCGCGGCCGACGCCGGACTCGGCGGCGAAGTCATCATCACCGCGGTCACCGACGAGGAACACGCGAGCGATGGCACGCGCGCGATCCTCGCCGCCGGCGTCACGGCGCATGCGGCGATCGTCACCGAACCCACGCGCCTCGCCATCTGTCCCGCGCATCGCGGCTTCTCCTGGCTCGACGTCACCGTGCACGGCCGCGCCGCCCATGGCTCGCGCTACGACATCGGCGTGGACGCGGTGATGCATGCCGGCCTCCTGCTCGCCGAGCTCGACACCTTCCAGCGCGAGACGCTCGCCGCACGCACTCATCCCCTGCTCGGCCATGCCTCACTGCATGCGGGCATCGTGACCGGCGGCAGCGGCATCTCGACGTATCCCGATCGCTGCGAGCTGAGTCTCGAGCGGCGCACGCTCCCGGGCGAGCCCGAGGGCGTGTTCATCGCCGAAGTGCAGGCCGCCTGCGACCGCGTGCGCGCGCGCGATCCGCGATTCAGCGCCGACATCAGGCCGGGACTCACGCGCGCGCCGAACGACCTGCCTGCCGATCACGCCATCGTCGCCGCGCTGCTCGAGGCGACTCGTGCGAGCGGCAGCGTGGCACCGATCGAAGGCCTCTCCTGCTGGACCGACGCGGCGCTGCTCACCGCCGCAGGAATTCCCGCCGTCTGTTATGGGCCCGGAGACATTGCGCTCGCGCATGCGGCTGAGGAGTATGTGGAGATGAGTGAGATCGAACGTGCAACGACGGTGCTTACCGCGCTGATCACCGCGTGGAGCGGACCAAAGGGGACGGCATGGGGCAGCTGAGCGTGCGGGAGTACGACATGCTCGAGCGGGCCATCGTGGACGCGGCGCGCGTCGCCGTCGTGCGCCAGGGTTCCGAGCTGCTCGTGATCCCCGAGAAGCTCCTTATGCGCGCCGGCAAGGAGTCGATCGTCGCGAGACACCCCACCACCGGCGCCAGCATGACGATCCCGCTCGACGAAGTCGAGCGCATCAGCGTGGTGCCGCGCCGATGAGCGCGCGGTATCCGCTCGTCGCCATCTACGCCGACGAGTCGTGCCTCGGCAACGGCAAGGTGGGCGACAATCCCGGCGGCGCCGG
>JANOTV010000135.1:0-2988 GCA_031416495.1 Gemmatimonadota bacterium | reverse complement strand
AGCCCGTGGATTTAGGGCGCGGTGATCGACTGGCGACAATGGCGATTGTTGCGCAGATGCTGGCGAGTCTGGTGGCGGTGGTGGTGGCGTGGTCTTCAGTGTGCGACGCCGCGTCCAAGAATGGCACGTGAGACCGTCGCGAACAGTATGCGGAGGTCGAAGCCAAACGAGCGTCGACGCAGGTACTCCGCGTCCAACCGCACCTTCTCAGGGATCGACAGCTCGTCGCGTCCGTTGATCTGTGCCCACCCGGTGATTCCGGGAACCAGTTCGTCGACGCCCGCGACCCTACGGAGCGCAATCAGGTCATCCTGATTGAAGAGCGCGGGTCGCGGACCGACGAAGCTCATGTCGCCCCGAAGCACACTCCAGAGCTGCGGCAGCTCGTCGAGGCTCGTCCGTCGTAGGAACCCGCCGACTGGCGTCAACCACGCCGCCGCGTCCGTGAGGAGGTGCGTCGCGACGGGAGGAGTCTCTACCCGCATTGTGCGGAATTTCGGCATGCGGAAGATCGCATTGTACCGGCCGACGCGGTCTGACCAGTAGAGTGCCGGGCCTTTGGAGGTCAGCCACACCAGCAACGCGATCACAGCGAGCGGGAACAACAGAAGCATCGCAGCGAGGCCCGCGATGACCACGTCCGTGAGGCGTTTCACGTCGTCCTCGCACGCACGGTGCGCACGGCACGAACGAGTCCCTCATCCACGCTGACGGGCGGTCGCCATCCGAGGAGGCGCTCCGCCTTGCCGATGTCCACTTGGAGGCTGCCACACAGACGCTGGAATACCGCCCGCTTGCCCAGGATCGCCGCACCGGCGGCGAGCAGACGCGCTGGCACTGGGATCAGACGCGCCCGCACACCGAGCGCGCCCGCCGTACGACGCAGGAGTTCGGTCGTCGAGAGATCCGCACCATCTGCGGCGAGGAAGAGCTGGTTCGCGGCGGCCGGGTGATGCAGGCAGACGCGGAGCAGGTCCACCAGATTGTCGAGGCCAAGGAGCGAACGGCGATTGTCGTGGAGGGCACCCAGGGGAAGCGGAATGCCGCGCGAAAGCCAGCGGGCCATGCTCAGGAAGTTTGCCCGAACGCCGGGGCCGTAGATCAGGGGTGGTCGGATGATGACGATCTCCAGTCCGGTGCGCTGCGCCAGCGCCAGGAGTCCGCACTCCGCCTCGTGTTTGGAGATGCCATAGGCATCCGTGGGAGCGGGCGCGTCGGTCTCCTGGAACGGCCGTGCCGGTCGCGTCGCCTCACCATTCACCTTGATCGAGCTGAGGAAGATGAACCGCTTGGCGCCCGCAGCCGAGGCCTGCCGCGCCAACGCCAGCGTGCCGTCCACGTTCACCGCACGATAGCTGGCGAGCGGGTCCGCCACGTGATCGTGCAATACGTGTACGCGCGCGGCAAGGTGCACCACGGCGTCGCAGCCACGGAGCGCATCGGTCCAGTCGGTCGTTCCGTCGATGTCACCGACCGCGACCACGCGCACGCCGACAGGCATCATCGCGCTTCGCCGCACCGCTGCGGTCACCGCCGTTCCCGAGCGCACGAAGGAATCAACTACGGCACTCCCCACGAAGCCGCTCGCACCGGTGACCAAGACCCTGCGGCGCGGCGAATCGCCGACGCTGACCGTCACGTCGCTCCCACTCGCGGCACAGCCTGCGTCAACTGCTTGCTGAGCGCGTTTCGCGCATACGGAGTGCCCCTCTCGAGGACGTCGCAAAAACGGCCGCAGAGCAGCGTCTTGCTCAACTCGGCACCGATCATCGCGCGAGCCCGTTCGCCACGCCTCTCACGCTCCGCGGCCGTCATCGCGACCAATCGCTCCAGGAGCCGCACGGCACCCTCCACATCGCCATGGCGCAGCGTCCAGCCCACCGGTTCGCGCTCGAGCAGGTCGCCCACATGGGATACTCCGGGTCCCAGCAGAAGAATCGGCCGTGCGACGGCCATGGCTCCGTAGACCTTGCAGGGGTGGACGATGCCGACCAGTTCGTCGCCCATGGTCACCAGATGCACGTCAGCGGCCGAAAGGGAGTAGCGGAGGGTCTCGAGCGGCTGATACGGCAGCGAACGGACATTGGGCAGCCCCGCCACCTCGACCTCTCGCTTGCCCACGCCGCCACCGATGAACATGAATACCAGCCGCGTCTCGTGCTGAAGTCGAGCGGCGGCCTCGAGGATGGTCGAGAACGGATTGGTGGGCCCGTGATTGCCGCTGTACATGACGACGAGCTTCCCATCCAGCCCGTGCGCCGTGCGGAACGGGTTCACGGCGTGCGGCACCGGCTCGAGGTGGTCATCCAGCGGCCATGGGGGAATGATGGAGAGCTTGTCGCTCACGTCGCGCTTCGCGTTGATTCGCTGGGCCATGAAACGGTCCAGGACGACCACGTCGGCGGCGCGCGCCAGAATCCGCCTATTCAGCCAGTCCAGGAGGCGCACCGGCAGTGCGGTGGGATGAAGGCGGCCGAGCGCGATCATCTGATCGGGGTTGAGGTCCATCACCCAGAACTTGAGCGCCGCGCCGCGTAGCAGGCCGATGACGAGCGCGGCCGACGAGGCCATCGGCGGCGCGGTGCTCACCAGTACCACGTCGAGCGGGCCGAGCCAGAAGCCCCGTACGATTGCCTGCAGCACGAAGGAAAGCCCTCCGAGCAGTCGGACCAGGATGGACCGCTTGCCAAAGGAGCACCACCGAAGCCGCCGAATATCGACGCCGTCCCGTGTCTCGCGGGAGGGATAGCGAATCGATGGGTCGTCGTACCCGTCGCGGGACGTCAGGACGATCACGCGCCAACCGCGGCGCACCATTTCGGCCGCCACGTCGGCCATGTGCTGGCCGACGCTCGCAGGATCCGGCACGTACACCTGCGACAGCACCAGCAGCGTCCGGTGCCGCTCTGGCATGCGGACCGCCTGAGCCGCTCGCTGCCTACGGGCCATACTTCTTCACGTACTCCTCGTGGATCCAGCGGTAGGTCT
>JANOTV010000134.1:0-6859 GCA_031416495.1 Gemmatimonadota bacterium | reverse complement strand
TCTTTCCCGTAGAGGCCGAGGACGTGCAGCGGGCGCGCGACGTGATGATGGGGATCGGCAAGCTCTCGGCGCGCGATGCGCTGCATGTGGCGGTGATGAAACGGCGCGGCGTGACGCGGGTACTCAGCTTCGACGTCGGCTTCGATGCCGTGGGGTGGGTCGAGCGCATTTCGTGAGGCGCCGCGTGGGCGTCCTTCGTTGGACCATCTCTGGAGGATCCGTGTTCGCTCTTCGCATGACTCGTTCCATGACTCGTTCCACGACTCGTGCCCTGCCGCGCTTCGGCCTGCTCCTCGCGCTCACAGCGTTCTCGGCCTGCGGCGGCAGCCGCAAGCAGGTCCTCATCGACCCCGTGGTCAGCCTCGCGCCGCACTCGCGGATCGGGCTCGTGACCTTCTCCTCCACCGGCGCGAAGGGCAGTCTGGCGACGCTCGCCACGACGCGTTTCGCTGAGCGGCTGCTCGGCGCGCAGCAGGGGATCGAGGTGCTCGAGCTCGGGATCGTGGCCGGGCCCCTCGACGCCGCCGCAGCGCGGCGGCTGGGCCAGGAACATGGCGTGAGGACCATCATGGTCGGACAGCTCACGGTCTCCGACATCAAGCCGCGCGTCAGGATCCTCGGCGGTCTCAGCGCATCCACCGAGGTGACGCTCGCTCTCTCGACACGCCTCATGTCGACCGAGTCCGGGGCGACGCTCTGGGCGCGATCATCGACGCAGCGTGAGACGCTGCAGTCGGTCTCGCTCGTGAACGGGACGGCGGTCTTCGACGCGCAGGATCCCGCCGAGGCATACGGGGAGATCGTGAACGCGCTCGTCTGGAACGTGACGAGTGATTTCCGCGCGACGTGGGTGCGACAGTAGCCGCACCGCCGGGCACTCGTCGGTCGGAGATCGGCGCCGCGAGGGAGGAATGTCGCGCGAGGGCAGGGGGGATGGCAAGCGGCAACCTGCGTAAACCGAACGGGTTACGCGCGTTCTGGCGATGCCGCTGACGGCCGGGGGAGCGGCGGGTCTGCGGGCGGGCGTCTGGCTGTTCGAATCCTGCGAAGCAACGCTTTCGTATGTTCGGTGGTCTACATAAACGTTCTGTGCATGCGTGGCAGGGAGCGATCGAGCTCCCGCAGGGTACGCCGCGCACCCTCCCACCCCGAGCATCTGATGTCCGTCGGCTCAAGGCTTCTCTGCGTTCTGCTGCTTTCGCTAATGGTCGGAGGGGCCGCCGGGGCCCAGGAAGGAACCCCGCTCCCAGCGGACACGAGCCAGAACGCCGCCGTCCGCGCCTTCCTTGACTGCGACGAGATGGGGTGCGACCGCGAGTTCCTCGTCACCGAGATGACCTGGGTGAACTGGATGCGTGATCGGCTGGATGCCGACTTCCACCTGCTCGTGACTTCGCAGACCACCGGATCGGGCGGGCGGGTCTACACGGTGGTGGCGATCGGGCAGCGCGGTTTCGCGGGGATGACGGACACACTCACCTTCACGACGAATCCGAATGACGCGAGCGACATCATCCGAAGATCGTTGCTACGGGTGCTCGGCCAACTGATGCTGCCACACGCCGCACGCAGCGCGCTCGGCGGACGGCTGTCGATCGCCTACGCGGCGGCGCCGGTAGGTGGGGCTCGCGCGCCCGCCGCAGCCAGCGACAAGTGGAACTTCTGGACCTTCAGCGTCTCGGGGAACGGCTTCCTGAACGGCGAGTCCAATCAGTCGTTCACGAACACCTGGACGAGTTTCAGCGCCAACCGCACGACCGAAGCGTGGAAGATCCGGTCGAGCGCGAGCTACTCGTATAACGAGTCGAAGTTCAAGCTCGACAGCACGACGACCTACACGAACATCCAGCGCAACTACGGCGCGAGCGCGATGGCGGTGAAGAGCCTCGGCGATCACTGGTCGGCGGGCGGGCAGGCCAGGGTGAACCGGGCGGACTTCAACAACACCGACCTTGC
This sequence comes from Gemmatimonadota bacterium, assembly GCA_031416495.1. Taxonomy (GTDB): domain Bacteria; phylum Gemmatimonadota; class Gemmatimonadetes; order Gemmatimonadales; family Gemmatimonadaceae; genus Pseudogemmatithrix. The sequence continues at coordinate 4,903 of JANOTV010000134.1, read as the reverse complement.
CAAGCAGCTGTCCGCGGCGGTGGAGTGGAACTTCTATCCCTACAAGGATTTCGCGCGTCGCAAGATCGCGGTCCTGTACACCGTGGGGCTGCGCGCCGTCGACTACGACGAGATCACGATCTACGGCAAGACGCAGGAGACGCGGCCACTGCACACGCTCGACGCAACCTATGGGGCGCGCCAACCCTGGGGTTCGGCGAATGTGACGCTGAGCGGATCGCAGTACTTGGACGGACTCAAGTACTACAACGCCGGCATCCGCGGCAGCGTGGATCTGCGCCTCGGCGGCGGGTTCTCGTTCGAGGTGAATGGGCGGCTCTCACGCGTGCGCGACCAGCTCTACCTCTCCGGCGTCGGGCTCACGCCGGTGCAGGTGGTCGCGCGGCAGCAGGCGCTGGCGACGAACTACCGGTACTTCACCTTCTTCGGGCTGCGGTATCAGTTCGGGTCGATCTTCAACAGCGTGGTGAATCCGCGGTTCGGGAATCTGTCCGGGGGAGACGATTTTTAGCGGCGGACAGTCAGGGTGCGGATCTCGACTTCTTCCACGACGCCGAGGCGCGCGGCGATCTGCCCCAGCAGCGAGATGAACAGCGAGATGACCTCCGAGGCGATGGCCACGAAGGCGAGACGAAGCCCAGCCACTTTTCGCAAGGCTGGGCTCTTACAACCACCACCTCTAGAACCGCGCCTCGAGATAGAGATCGAGCCGCGTCTGCCACTTCGGGTGGATGCCGCGTGCGAGGTCCATGCGGATAATACCATCGAAGAAGCTCGCGCCGATGCCCACCCCACTCATGGGGCGCACGACAGCTGACCACGCATCGCGACCACCGGCCCAGCCGAGGTCGCCGAACACGACCGGACGAACACCCGCCTGATTGGTACCGAGCTCGAAGCGGCCCATCCAGAACGCCTCGCCGTAGCCAGTGCCCGCCGTCTGCCCGCGGATAGTCTGCAGACCGCCCAGGAAGAAGTGGCGCTGCGCCGGAAGCGCTCCGACCGACGAGCCTGCAGCTGCGGTGAGCGACGCCGCCACCGGACCGAGGCCGCGCGACAGCGTCGTCTCGAACAGGCCGCGCGCGTATCCGAAGTCGCCAGTCGCCGCTTCGAGGCGCAGATCGGCAGTGGTGCGCCAGCCCGCCGGATCGAGCCCGCGGCTCCCACTCCAGCGCGCACCCGCACCATACAGCCAACCGTTGTCGGCATTCACATTCGCGATGAACCGGTCGTCGTTCGCGCCGCCGAAGAGCGACCAGCGATTCTCGACCGCGGCGTTCCACTGCTGCTCACCGAACAGGCGCCACTCGATCTGACCCATCACGGGGCGCACACCGGTGACCTCCGCACCCCACGCGCGATGATAGAAGCCCTCGTCGCGCGCATAGAGCAGCGCAGCGAGCGACGAGCCGAACGACAGCGGGGCGCCGAAGTCGGAGCTCACCGCGAGACGGCGGTAGAGCGCGCCGCGCACCGATGAGCGGCCGTTCGAGCGGGCGATGGAGACATCGCCGTTGACCTGTGCATCGGCGATTGATCCGCGCAGCGCGAGTTCGGCGGAGTAGCCGCTGCCGAGCACGCTTCTGAGCGCGGCGCCGGTGGAGAATCCTTCGACGCGATTGAACCGCGTATGCGCGAGTCCCCACGCGACGTTCGGCGACTGCGGCATCCAGCCGGGCTGCAGGCCCATCGACAGCGTCTTGATGAGCTCCTCGCGCTCCCGCACGCCGAACAGCTCCTCGCCGTCGTCGTAGATGGAGCCCGGCAGGTCCGGCGAGTGCGCGAGCTTCGTCGAGTCGCACGGGAACTCGAGCGCGATCGGCAGCGCGCCGTCGTATCGCGCGCGATTCACCGTGTACGTCGCGCTCGTGGCGCATGCACTCTTGCGCGCGGCCTCGGCCAGCGTGTCGGCGCGCGCGCGATGCTCGCGCATCTTCACGCGGATGTCGGCGCTGTCCACGTCGGCCTTGGTGAGGCTGTCGCGATATGCCTGCGATGACAGGTAGTCGGGCGCCTGCACCTTCTCGAGCGAATCGAGCGCATTCACGCTCTCGTACGAATAGCGCTCCTCGATGCTGAACGGCACACGCATGAAGCTCACGCGCGTATAGCCTTCCATGCCCTGCAGCTTGGGCAGCCAGAACCGCTGGCTATAGAGTCCGTACTCCACGCTGATGGCCGTGATCTCGGCGAGCATCGGCGTCATGAGCGGCCTCACCCAGATCGACACACCTCTCGCCCGCATGTCCATCGGCGCGGACAGGCGGTACACCGCACGCACGAGATGCGCGCGTTCGGTCTCGAACCAGAACGAGCCGACGGCCACGTTCCACTTGGGCTCGCGCGCCGTGATGCGGATCTCGCGCAGCGTGATGCGCTTGCCGTCGGGCAGCGTCATGATGATCGAGTCGCCGGTCGCGAAGGTGTAGTACGCCTCGGATCCTTCGGCGATGGGGTGCACGAGCTTGCGCTCGTCGACTTCGACCTCGGCCAGTCCGCCACCCACCCAGAGCTGTTCCTTGCCGGGATAGTACGGCACGCGGATCATCGCACCGGCCTCGTTGCCGATAACCACTCTGCCTTCGGGCGCAAACGGCAAGACGTCGCGCGCGCCGAGCACCTGCACGCGCGCGCCGACATCGCGGTGCCAGCGGACGCGCGACGCATTCTCCGAGCGGAATGCCAGGCGCGAACGGGCGGTGGCGCGCAGCGACAGGCCCGCGGAGATCCGCTGATACGACTTCGCGTCGTAGCTGATCAGCATGGAATCCTGCGTGAACCGCGCCACGCGGGCGCGCAGCAGAAGCTCGCGCGCCGCGGGATCCTTGAACGCCGTGCGGCGCATCTCGTCGGTGACAGGAACGCGCCGGACCTCGTTGCGGGTGGTGTCCGAACCGGATCTCACCCCCGAATCCTGCGCGCCGGCGGAGACGGTGACCTGGAGCGCGAGCGCAATGGTGGGAATGAGCATCGTTGATTGCGGCAGGGGTGGAAGCGGACGACTTGTTCTTTAGTACGTCTCCGCAGGCGTCAGGGTTTCCTGCGAAGTGAATCTTCGGCGGGCGTCGCCGTTGCCCTCGCCGCTGCGTTGGTACGCGCCGCATGATACGCCTCCAGAGACGGAGCAAACTTAGATTTGGCGGATGCCACTCAGCGCCCGCACTGCATCATCGCCGGATGGATCGTCGGGTGGCGATCTCTCTGCCGCGGAATTCCGGCAGCACGTCAGCACCCTGTCCGACTGGATCGCCGCGTACCTCGAATCGCCCGAACGTTATCCCGTGCTCTCGCGTCTCGCTCCCGGCGAACTGCGCGCCTCACTCCCCGCCACGGCGCCGGAGCTGCCTGAACCGCTGGCGAGGATCATCGCCGACGTGGACCGCGTGATCATGCCTGGCGTCACGCACTGGAACCATCCGGGCTTCCTCGCCTACTTCGCGAACACGGCCTCGGTGCCAGGGATCCTCGGGGAGCTGCTCACGGCGGCGCTGGGACAGGTCGGCATCCTCTGGCGCACATCGCCGGCGCTCGCCGAGCTTGAGCAGACGACCACCGAGTGGTTACGCGGGGCGATGGGATTGCCCGACGACTGGTTCGGCATGATCACCGACACGGCGTCCGTCTCCACGTTGCAGGCGCTGGCTGCGGCGCGTGAACGGGATCCATCGCTCGAGATCAGGCATCGCGGCATGGCCGGCCGCGCCGATCTTCCGCGACTGCGCGTCTACTGCTCCGAGCACGCGCACTCATCGGTGGACAAGGCCGCGATCACGCTCGGGCTCGGCGCCGAGAATGTGGTGCGCATCACATCGGACGCCGAGTACCGCATGCGTCCCGACGCGCTGCAGGGCGCCATCGACGCAGACCGAGCGGCCGGTTTCCGGCCGCTCGCCGTGGTCGCGACGCTGGGCAGCACCTCCACCACGAGCATCGACCCGATCGACGCGATCGCGACCATCTGCGAGCGCGAGGACCTGTGGCTGCACGCCGACGCGGCGTACGGCGGCGCGATGCTCTTCCTCCCGGAGCGCCGCGCGATGTTCGCCGGGGTGGAACGCGCCGATTCGCTCGTGTTCAATCCGCACAAATGGCTCTTCACGCCGATGGACTGCTCGGTGCTCTGGACGAAGCATCCGACGATCCTGCGCCGGACGTTCGCGCTGACGCCGGCCTACCTCGAGACGGCAGAGCAGGACGTCGCGCTCTCGTACAGCGACTACTCGTTCCAGCTCGGTCGTCGTTTTCGCGGGCTCAAGCTCTGGTTCGTGATGCGCGCGTTCGGCGTGAGCGGTCTCGCGGCCCGCATCCGGCATCACTGCGAGCTGGCGACGTCATTCGAAGGCTGGGTGCGTGACGCGGCGGATCTCGGGTGGGAACTGAATGCTCCGGTGGAGATGTCCGTGGTCTGCTTCCGTCATCTGCCGCGCGGCATCCACGACGAGCGCGCGCTCGAGGCGCACAACACGGCGATCCTCGAGCGGGTGAACGCGGACGGCTCGGTCTTCATGTCGCACACCAAGCTCGGCGACCGCTACGTGCTGCGGGTCGCCATCGGGAATCTGCGGACGCAGCGAGAGCATCTCGCAACGGCCTGGGAGCTGCTGCAGAAGGCAGCGCTTGCGACTTAGGTGTCAGAAAACAAGACAGTGACAGCCGGATGGAACCCGTCAGACCCTGGGGCATTAACTATTATCCCGATCTGGCATCCAACTCGGTGAACGCGCGTTGGCACCCACCCGGCAGCGCGATAACCGGCCCGCAGTGGCCACGGAGGAACAGTATATGCTTCGCAGATTGATGATGGTCCCCACCCTTGCAGCGGCACTTGTTCTCACGGCGTGTGAGAAGTCGCCCACCGGTGCCGACGCGGCGACCTCGGACGACTACGCACTCCTGATGTTCG
>JANOTV010000133.1:0-4435 GCA_031416495.1 Gemmatimonadota bacterium | reverse complement strand
AATTTTCTATGGAGAATTATATATAAACCCCGGAATTTTTTCCGGGGTTTTCTTTTTAAGTTTGCCCTTAGCTTTGTAATTATGTATTATAACCAACAATTAGATTTACTGATAAAAAATGCCTTGCAGGAAGATATTGGCGATGGCGACCACTCTACATTATGCTGCATAGATGCTAATGCTAAAGGAAAAGCAATTTTAAAAATTAAGCAGGAAGGTATTTTGGCCGGGGTAGAAGTTGCCGAAAAAATATTCAGGTATATGCAGCCGGATATTGTTTTTACTGCGTACAAAAAAGATGGCGATGCCATGCAGTTTGGCGATATTGCTTTTGATGTGGAAGCAAAAGTACATACCATTTTACAATGCGAAAGATTAGTGCTTAACAGTATGCAGCGCATGAGTGGTATTGCCACATTAACCAAACAGTATGTTGATAAATTAAAACCCTTTAAAACAAAATTATTAGATACCCGTAAAACAACACCCAATTTTCGCCTGCTCGAAAAAGAAGCCGTAAAAATTGGCGGTGGTGTAAACCATCGCTTTGGCCTGTACGATATGATTATGCTTAAAGATAATCATATTGATTATTGTGGAGCCAGTGGTGCTCATCGTGCTCGATGGGTGGGGCCACCGCGAATCGACCGAAGGGAACGCGATCGCGATGGCGCGGACGCCCATCTGGGACCGCCTGTGGGCACGCGCGCCGCGCACCCTGCTCTCCGCGAGCGGCCTCGCCGTGGGTCTCCCTGAGGGACAGATGGGCAACAGCGAGGTCGGCCATCTCAACCTCGGTGCCGGCCGCATCGTCAGGCAGGACCTCGTGCGCATCGGCGAGAGCATCCGCTGCGGTGATTTCTTCGAGATACCGGCGTTCGCGGACGCCTGCGCCCGGACGAAGAAGGCGGGCAAGACGCTCCACCTGATGGGCCTCGTGGGCGACGGGGGCGTACACGCGCACGACCGGCACCTGCTCGCCCTCGTGGAGCTCGCGGCGCGCGCGGGGCTCCCCCGCGCACGCGTCGCGCTGCATCTGCTGCTCGACGGCCGGGACACGATGCCGATGTCGGGACTCGGCTACGTGCGCGAACTGCTCCGCGCGACGGAAGGCCGCGCGACCGTCGCGAGCATCGGCGGACGGTACTTCGGCATGGACCGAGACCAGCGCTGGCCGCGCACGCAGAAGTGGTACGATGCGGCGGTGCGCGGCGTGGGTCCGTCGCATACGGATGCACTGGCGTACATCGAAGGCAATTACGCGACCGGCGTCACCGACGAGTTCATGGAGCCGGCGGTGCTCCTGCGTGACGGTGCGCCGGTCGCCCCGATGCGCGACGGCGACGCGGTGATCACCTGGAATTTCCGCTCCGACCGCATGCGCCAGATCGTGCGCGCGATGGCGATCGACGGCTTCGACGGCTTCGATGTGCGCGACCGGCCGTTGCTGCGCGTGGTCACGATGACGCAGTACGACCAGACGTTCGGCCTTCCGATGGCGTTCGAGCCCTTCTCGATGGCGAAGATCGTCGCGGAGGTGCTGGAGGACGCGAGCATGACCACGCTGCGCACCGCGGAAACCGAAAAGTACCCGCACGTGACATACTTCTTCAACGGCGGCAACGAAGTGCCGTACCGTGGCGAGGAGCGTGTGCTCGTGCCGAGCCAGAAGGTGGCGACGTACGATCTCCTGCCGGAAATGAGCGCGCCGGGTATCACGGACGTACTCTGCGCGGCGATCGAGAAGCGGTCGCACCATTTCACTCTCTGCAACTACGCGAACGGCGACATGGTGGGACACAGCGGCAACTTTGCGGCGACCGTCCGTGCCTGCGAGGTGGTGGACGAACAACTGGCGCGCATCATCGCGGCGGCACAACAGTCGGGTGCGCGGTTGCTCATCACCGCGGATCACGGCAACTGCGAGATGATGATCGATCCGGCCACGGGCGGTCCGCATACGGCGCACACCACGAGCCCGGTGCCACTCGTCGTGGTGGATGATGGATTCACCGGCGCACTGCGCCCCGGTGGGGCGCTCTGCGACATCGGCCCGACCGTACTGAAGATGCTTGGCGTCGAACCTCCGGCCGAGATGACCGGCCATGACCTGCGACTTATCGGAGTGACTGCGTGACCCGTCGTGCTTCCATCCTGTTTTCCTGCGTGTTCGCGTGCCTGGCCGCGCCGCTCCTCTCTCCGCTTGGTGCGCAGGTGGGCCATCCGCCGTCCAGGAGTCCTTACGAGGATCTGCGCGGTCGTCATGTGGTGAGCATCGCCCCGGGGATGTTCGTGACCGGAGGCGATCCCGCCGGCGTCGCTCCGCGCAGTGGCCTGATGATCTCCGGTCGCTATGAATACCTCCTCACCGGTCCGCTGTGGCTCGTGACGCGCGCCGCGTACGCGCCGGGACTCGACCGCACCGTGAAGGATCCGGAGGGCGTCCCGGCAGCGCGCATCGTCGGCACCGACACCGATCCGCTCTTCCTGCTGGATGCCGGCTTCGGCCTGAACCTCGCCGGCAACAAGTCGTGGAAGCGGCTCGCGCCTCGCGGCACCGGCTCGCGCGGCATGGTGTCGTCGTTCAATTCCAGCTACGACCTCGGCGGCTATCGCTTCGGCACCAAACTCATCGCGTCCTATGGCGTCGGCACGCGCATCGTGACTGGTAGCAAGTGGGAGATGAGCGCCGACATCACGCAGATGCTCTGGAAGATGAAGTATCCGGACAACTACGGCGGCGACGGATCAGCCACCGACAGGTCGATCCTCGGCTCCGGCAAGCTCGGCCCCTGGAAGGGCAACCTGCTGCTGTCGGTCGGCATCAGTCATTACTTCTTCCGCTGAGCATCGCCCAGATGCGCGCCACCCTCACCCGCCGCATCTCGTTCTCGGCAGCGCATCGCTACCGGCGCCCCGAGTGGGACGACGCGCGCAACGCCGAGGTGTTCGGGAAGTGTGCGTGGCCCAACTGGCACGGACACACGTATGTGTGCGACGTGACGGTGGGTGGTGAGATCGACGCGCTCACCGGCTTCTGCGCCGACCTCGGCCAGCTCGACGCCGTGCTCCGCGAGCATGTGATCGCGGTGCTCGATCACCGGAACCTTGTGCTCGACGTGCCCGAGTTCGCCGAGGGACAACTGATCCCGACCACGGAGAACATCGCGGCATGGATCGCGCGCGTCGTGCAGCGCGCACTCGATGCGCCCGCGACGGTGGAACAGCTCGCATCGCGGCCGGCCGCGCGAGTGGAGCGCGTGCGCGTCGCCGAGGAGCCGGGCCTCTGGGCGGAAGTCGTTCCCTCCGCGAGCGCGGGATGACGCGGCTGCCGGAGGGCTCGACGAGCCTCGACGCCGTGGACGAGGTGCCGGTCTGGCTCGAGGTGAATGGACAGAGTGCGGTGACCTGGATGTGCACGCCCGACCAACTCGACGCGCTCGTCGTCGGCTGGTGCTACGGCGAGGGCTACATCGACTCGAAGGCCGACCTGCTCACGATGCGTCCGTGTGCGAAGGAGCCGGGCTTCTGGGTCACCGTTCCCGAGGAGCGATACCAGACGGTGGAAGGACAGGAGCGACGCCGCGTGCTCGCCTCCGGCTGCGGTGCGGTGACGACGATCCTCGGTTCGCTCTCGAGCGTACCGCGACGGAAGTCGCGTCCCACCGTCCCCGACCTCGCGCAGACCCGCGTGCTCTTCAAGGAGCTCTTCGCGCGCGGCGAGCGATACCAGACCTCCGGCGGCATCCACGCGGCAGCGCTCACCGACGGCACCACGCTGATCGAGCACGCAGAGGACATCGGCCGGCACAACGCGGTGGACAAGGTGCTCGGCGCGCGCATCCTCGCGGGCGAGAAGCCCGACGACCTGATCCTGCTCGTGACGGGACGCATCTCCGGCGAGCTCGCGTACAAGGCCGCTCGTGCGCGCATCTCCGTCGTCGCCACGCCTTCGGTGCCGAGCACGCTTGCGGTGGACATCGCGCGTGCCGCGGGCATGGTGCTGATCGGACGCGCGGTGTCCGGCACTCCGCAGGTGTGGGACAAGTGAGGCGCTGCACCGGCGTGATCCTCGCCGGTGGCGTGGCCTCGCGCTACGGCGGCCGTCCCAAGGGACTCGCGCGTGTCCACGGCGTGCGAATCATCGACCGCGTCGCGGCTGCGCTCTGCGAAGTGACCGACGACCTGCTGCTGATTGCCAACGCACCCGATGCCGCCGCCTGGCTGCCGGGCGGGCGCACGCTCGGCGATGTGCGTCCGGGGGAGGGCGCGCTCGGCGGATTGCACGCGGCGCTCACGCATGCGGGCGGCGACATCGTGCTGGTCGCGTGGGACATGCCGTTCGTGCCGAGTGCGCTGCTCGCCGCGCTGCGCGCGCGTGGCGAGGCCGACGATGTGGACGTGGTCGTACCGGAGAGTGACGGCTCGCGTCGTG
>JANOTV010000132.1:0-7212 GCA_031416495.1 Gemmatimonadota bacterium | reverse complement strand
CGCCGGAGCGCCGGAGCGCAGCCGCGAGACTGAGGATGCAAGAGGGTGTGCCTTCTGAAACTCCAGTCGGTTCGGGTGCGTACGTGACGCCGGAACCTTTCCCACAGGACATTGAGTGATGCGATTGCTGCCTGGTGCTCTTCTTCTACTTTGCGCGATGCTCGCGCCTGTCGCCGAGTCCATCGCGCAGGCTGCTCCGCGCACGACCCTGAGCCTCGAAGAGGCGCTGGAGATCGCGCGACGCAACAATCCGCAGTATCTCCAGTCGATCACCGGTCGCTCACGCGCCGCGGCTGCCGTGCGCAGCGCGTACGGCTCGCTGCTGCCGAGCGCCGACGCCAGCATGGGAGCGAGCTTTCGTGAAGGACGCACCCAGTTCTTCAACGGCGTCGCCTTCGGCGCGACATCGGACATCATATCGTCGTCGTGGAACCTCTCGGCGAATTCGCGGTTCAGCCTCAACACGTTCAATCAGATCAAGAGCGCCCGCGCCGGCATGGACGCCGCCGACGCCGACGTCGACGCCGCGCTCTACTCGCTGCGCAACGGCGTGACGGCGCAGTTCCTCTTCGCTCTGCAGACGCAGGCGCGTGCGACGCTGCAGGACACGCTCATGTCGCAGCAGCGACTGCAGTTGCAGCTCGCCCAGGCTCGCGCCGGTGTCGGCGCCGGCACCTCGCTCGACGTGAAGCGCGCGGAAGTCGGGCTCGGCACGCAGGAAGTGGCGGCGCTCCGCGCCCGAAACACCGCCGAAGTCGCGCGCCTCCAGCTCTTCCAGCAGCTCGGCGTGGCGATGCCGGTCGATGTGCAGCTCACCGCTGACCTGCCAATGGACCTCCCGACATTCCAGATGGACGAGCTGCTCGACATCGCGCGCCGCGAGAACCCGACCCTGCTCTCGCTGCAGGCCCGGGCCCGCGTCGCGGATGCCGGACTCAAGGCGGCGCGTGGCGACTACACGCCGACGCTCTCGCTGTCGGCGAACATCGGCGCGTTCACGCAGAAGCAGCAGAACATCGACATCGCGCTGCAGCAGGCCACCGCGGGTGCTGCGTCGTCGCGCGCCAGCTGTTTCACGACCGACTCCCTCCGCGTCCGCGCGAGCATGCCAAGCATCGCGGCACAGTGCAACGCGATCGCGTTCACACCCGCCCAGGCGGCGCAGCTCCGCGAGAACAACAACCGGTTCCCGTTCGACTTCACGCGGAACCCGTACACGCTGTCGATGGGCCTCTCGCTGCCGCTGTTCGACGGTTTCGGGCGTGAACAGCGCCTGCAGTCGGCGGACGCGAACCGCACCGACGCGCGCTACAACGTGCGTCGGCAGGAACTCGCGTTGACGGCCGACGTAACGTCGGCGCTCGTGACGCTGCGGGCAGCGCGGCAGGCAGCCGGTCTGCAGGAGCGGAACGCAACCACTGCGGCCGAAGCGTTGCAGCTGGCAGAAGAGCGTTACCGGGTCGGTGCGAGCACCTTCGTCGACCTGACCACCGCGCGTACGGAGTACGAGCGTGCGCAGACGGACCGGATCGATGCCGTCTATGAATTCCACCGGGCGTTCGCGGCGCTGGAAGCAGCCGTCGGCCGCACCATTCGCTGAACGAGAAACCAATGACCAAGAAGATGAAGCTCGGGATCGCCGGCGTAGTCCTCATCGGCGTGATCGCAATCGTGGGCGTCTCGGCGGCCAAGGGCGGCAAGAAGGGCGTCGAGGTGCGCGTCGAGGCGGTCGAGGCCCGCGACCTGGTCTCCTCCGTGACCGCGAGCGGCCAGGTGATCCCCCGCACCAAGGTCGATCTTTCCGCCGACATCACGGGACGCGTGACCCGCCTGCAGGTGAAGGACGGCGACTTCGTGACGCAGGGGCAGCTCCTCCTGCAGATCGACCCACAGCAGTATGAGGCGCAGGTGCAGCGCGCCGAAGCGGCGCTCGCGAACGCCCGTGCGAGCCTCGCGCAGTCGCGTGCCAACCTGCTCCAGGCGCAGCGAAACCTCGAGCGCCAGAACGAGATCCTCAAGACGAATCCGGCGCTCATTGCGGCGCAGGAGATCGAGCAGCTTTCCACGCAGCTCGACGTGAACAAGGCGATGGTCACGGCGGCCCAGGAGAACGTCAAGCAGAACGACGCCTCGCTCAAGGACGCGCGCTGGCAGCTCTCCCGCACGACGATCTACGCGCCGATGACCGGCCGCATCACCCGCCTCAATGTCGAGGTCGGCGAGACGGCGATCATGGGCACGCTGAACAAGGACGCCGCGACGCTGCTGACGATCGCCGACATGAGCGTGCTCGAGACCAAGGTGAAGGTCGACGAGACCGACGTGTCGCGCATCGCGGTCGGTGACTCGGCCGTGATCCAGATCGATGCCTTCCCCGACACGACCTTCATCGGCCGCGTGGTGGAGATCTCGAACAGCTCCGTGTCCCGCGCCGGCACCGCCGCCGCGACCGATCAGGCGATCGACTACGAAGTGACCTTGCGCATCCTGAATCCACCGGCAGACACCCGCCCGGACTTCTCGTCCACGGCGAAGATCGTGACGGATATCCGTGACGACGTGATCTCGATCCCGATCATCGCGCTGACGGTGCGCGAGAACGAGGAACTGAAGAACACCGACGCCACGGCGCCGGTGGCGGCGACGACGCCGGTCAAGGAAGTCGGCAAGAAGGACGTCGAAGGCGTGTTCGTCGTCGGCACGGACAACAAAGTCAGCTTCCGCCCCGTAAAGGTGGGAATCGCCGGTGAGAAGTACTTCGAAGTGCTCGAGGGTCTGAAGGCCGGCGAGCGCATCGTGGGCGGCACCTACCAGGCGATCCGCGAGCTGAAGGATGGACAAGTCGTCCGCGAGCAAACACCGACACCGGCCGCCACCAAGGCCGGGGGAACGCCGTGAGCAAGACAGAGGAAGTATCGTTGGGCACCACCGCCGAACGCCGCGCCGTCGTCGGCAGCGCAGGCGTCACCCCGTCGAAGGAATGGGTGATCGTCACGCGCGGCATCACGCGCGAGTACGACATGGGCGGCGAGATCGTGCGTGCGCTGCGTGGCGTGGACCTCACGGTCCGGCGCAACGAGTACGTCGCGATCATGGGCCCCTCGGGCTCGGGCAAATCGACGCTCATGAACCTCATCGGCTGCCTCGACACGCCGAACGCCGGCGAGTACTGGCTCAACGGCCAACTCGTCTCGACGATGAAGGACGATGAACTGGCGCGCGTGCGCAACAAGGAGATCGGGTTCGTCTTCCAGACGTTCAACCTGCTCCCGCGCGCCACTGCGCTGCACAACGTCGAACTCCCGCTGGTGTACGCCGGCGTGCCGTCCGCCGAGCGCAAGGAGCGCGCGATGGAGGCCCTGGAGAAGGTGCAGCTCGGCGAGCGGGTGCACCACCGGCCGAACGAGCTGTCCGGCGGTCAGCGCCAGCGTGTCGCGATCGCGCGCGCCCTGGTGAACAATCCGTCCATCCTCCTCGCTGACGAGCCGACGGGTAACCTCGACTCCCAGACGTCCGAGGAGATCATGAAGGTGTTCGAGAAGCTCGCGAGCACCGGCCAGACGGTCATCATGGTCACGCATGAACCTGATATCGCCGCGCATGCCCGGCGCGTGGTCGTGCTGCGGGACGGCATGATCGCCAGCGACGAGCGGCGCGAGCAGTTCACCGAGAAGCTCGGTATCGCGATCTGATCGCGCGGGGTGGCCGGTTCGCCGACCACCCCGCGGGACATCGCGACCGGCTTCGCTCACACCGTATCGATGCCTCTTTTCGAAGCCGTCCGGCTCGCGCTCGCCACCATCAGGGTCCAGAAGCTCAAGAGCTTCTTCACCCTCCTCGGCGTCTGCATCGGTGTGATGTTCCTCATCACGGTGGTGTCGATCGTCGACGGCATGGGCAAGTACATGGAGAACGACCTGATCGGGAAGCTCATCCCGATCAACTCCGTGGAATTGCGCCACCGGCCGAACATCAACATCGGCGACGTCGACCAGGCGGAGTGGGAGTCGTGGCGCCGTCGCCCGCGTCTCTACATCAGTGATGTGCAGCCTGTGGTGGACGTCCTGCCCGAAGGCATGCGCTGGGCGGTGACGTCCGAGAACAACATCACGGTCTCCACACGGTACGCCCGCCCGCGCCGCTCACAGGTCTACGGCGTGGACGGCGACTTTCTCGAGATCAAGCGCTGGGCGATGGCGGAAGGTCGCCCGTTCACGACGCAGGAGCTCGAACAGGGCGAGAACGTCGTGGTGATCGGGCCGGACCTCGCGGAGCGCGCGTTCCCCGGCGTCGAGGCGCTCGGTCGTGAGCTCAAGGTGTCCGGCATCCCGTACCGCGTCATCGGCATCGTCGAGTCGCAGGGCAGCGCGCTGGGCATCTCCTTCGACAACTTCATCGTCGCGCCGTGGAAGTCGCCGATCCGACGGGTGCTCAACACCCAGCCGAACATCATCGATGCGGTGATCATCCAGGCGGAGAACCCGCAGATGCTCACCGAGGCGTCGGAGCTCGTGCGCGGCGTGATGCGCACGCGGCACAGGCTGCGTCCCGACATGAAGGACGACTTCACGCTCGAGACATCCGAGAGCGCGCTCGAGTTCTGGAACAAGCTCGAGGGCTACCTCGTGCTCGCCGGTATCGCACTGCCGGCGATCGGCCTGGTGGTCGGTTCGATCGTGATCATGAACATCATGCTCGTCGCGGTCGCGGAGCGCACGCGCGAGATCGGCATCACAAGGCGCTCGGCGCCAAGCGGCGCGACATCATGGCGCAGTTCCTCGTGGAATCGGCGACGCTGAGCACCATCGGTGCGATACTCGGCATCGCGCTGGGGATCGCCTTCTCGCAGTTCATCGCGCTCGTATCGCCGCTGCCGGCGAGCGTCGCGCCATGGTCGATCATCGTCAGCGTGCTCGTGGGTGCCGGCGTCGGCATCATCTCGGGCGTGTATCCGGCGAGCCGGGCTTCCCTGCTCGACCCCATCACCGCCCTCAGGCAAGAGTGACGCGATGAGCCTCATCACGCGTCTGCACGCGATCCCGGAGGGCATGCGGATCGCCTTCGAGTCCATCAAGGGCAACAAGGTGCGCGCCGGCCTCACTATCCTCGGTGTCGCCGTCGGCGTCTTCGTCGTGGTCGTGATCTCGGCGGCCGTCCACGGCATCAACACGAGCGTCGCGCGCGACTTCGAGGCCACAGGCCCGACGACGTTCTTCGTCTCGCGGTACCCGATCGTCTTCGAGGCCTGCGACGGCTCCGGCGACACCTGCCAGTGGCTGCGCAACCCGCCCATCCGCTGGAACGAGATCGAGGCGCTACAGGCGTTGCCGACGGCCGCGGCCGTGGGCGCGCAGATGACGTGGAACGGCGCCTTCAAGTATCGCGACAAGGAACTCAGCTCGGCGGCCATCGAAGGGTATACGGCGAACTGGGCGATGTTCGGCGCGCCGGAGATGATGCCGGGCGGACGCATCTTCACCGAACAGGAAGTGCGCAGCGCCGCGCGCGTGGTGGTGCTCAACACGCTGGGCGCCGAGCGGCTCTTCGGCGACTCCGACCCGCTCTTCAAGACGATCACGATCAACGCGACGCAGTTCCTGGTGATCGGCGTCTACAAGGACAACGCGAGCTTCCTCTCCGGAGGACTGCGCGCGAAGGGCGTCATGCCCATCACGACGCTGCAGCGCGCGCTCAACGTGCGCCGCAACGACATGGGCCTCGTCGTGAAGCCGCGCATCGACGTGCCGCGCGACGTGATGATGGATGACGTGATCGCGACGCTGCGTGGCCTCCGCGGCCTGCGGCCGACCCAGGAGTCGAACTTCGCGCTCATCACGCAGGAGAAGCTCTTCGAGACGTACGATAGGATCTTCGGCATGTTCTTCCTGGTGATGATCGCCCTCTCCGCGGTCGGCCTGATCGTCGGCGGCGTGGGCGTGATCGCGATCATGATGATCTCGGTCACCGAGCGCACGCGCGAGATCGGCGTGCGCAAGGCGCTCGGCGCGACGCGCCTCACGATCCTCTGGCAGTTCTTGATCGAAGCGGTGACACTGACCGGCATCGGCGCGATCGCGGGGCTCATCACCGGCTGGCTGGTGGCATTCCTGATCCGCACGGTGACGCCGGTCGAGGCATCGGTGCCTCCCGGCGCCGTGCTCGCAGCGCTGCTGGCGAGTGCGTTCACCGGCATCCTCTTCGGCATGATCCCCGCCGCACGCGCGGCACGGCTCGACCCCGTCGAAGCGCTCAGACACGAGTAGGCATGCCGTTCCTGGAAGCGGTCCGGCTGGCACTCCAGACCATCCGCGTGCAGAAGCTCAAGAGTTTCTTCACGCTGGTGGGCGTGATGATCGGTGTGATGTTCCTCATCGCGGTGGTGTCGATCGTCGAGGGGATGAGCGACTATGTCGAGAACGATTTCGCGGCCAAGATCATCGGTGTGAACACGTTCGACGTGCGGCGCTTCCCGAACTTCAGGCCGAACGAGGACGACGAGGAGTGGCGCGCCTACCTGCGCCGCCCGCGCATGTACCGCATCGAGGCGGAGGTCGTGCGCAACGCCCTGCCCTCGCAGTTCAAGACCGCGATCTTCTCGCAGACCTTCATCTCCGCGAGCACACCGGGCCTCCGGCCGCGCGCTGTGCAGGCGATCGCGACCGAGGCGAGCTACTTCGACATCAAGAAGTTCGAGATCACCGCGGGACGCGCCTTCGCGCCGCAGGAAGTGGAGAGCGGCGCGCGCGTCCTCGTGATCGGCGACGAAGTCGCGACGTACTACTTCAATGGACTGAGCCCGATCGGCCGCGAACTGCGGATCGCCGGCCAGCCGTACCGCATCATCGGCGTGATCGAGCCGCAGGGCTCGGTATTCGGCTTCTCGCTCGACCGCATGGCCATCGCCCCGCACACGTCGCCGCTGGGACGCGCCATCCGCCCGCGTGGCGACATCGGCGCGATCACGGTGCAGGCGCCGACCCGTGAGATCCTCATGGACGGCATGGAGGAGGTCCGCTCGGCGCTGCGCGGATTCCGCCGGCTGGGGCCGGGCGAGTCCGACGATGTCGCCATCTGCGTGATCCACAACGACTTCAAGCTCGACAACCTCGTGCTCGACGCCGACGACGTCACCCGCGTCGTCGGGGTGCTGGACTGGGAGATGGCGACCCTCGGCGATCCGCTGATGGACCTCGCCGGCTCGATGGCCTACTG
>JANOTV010000131.1:0-3748 GCA_031416495.1 Gemmatimonadota bacterium | reverse complement strand
CCGATGCTGCGCCAAGTGCCTGTCACGTAAGGACAAACGTGTTGAACACTGCGTGGAACTTCAGTCTAGCCGGCGGAGTCGAGGGGGCCGACCGGTGGCGTCAAGTGGCACTTTCCACGGAATGGGGGTATGCTACCAGTGCATCTCGGGGGAATCATGTCACGCACGCGGAACAGCCTCATCCTGTTGGGCAGCGTCATGGTCGCGACGCCCGGCATGGCGCAGGAAGGGAAGGGATTCCTTTTCCGCGCCCCGAAGGTCGTCATCTCGGCGTTCGGCGGTTACGCCATGCCGATGGCGAACAGCGATCTCTTCGATTTCACGAGTGGCCAGTTGACCCTCGGGAAGAGCGATTTCGCCGGCATGGACAGGGGAGCCGACCTATCCATCGCCATCAATGAACGGCTCGACATCAGCGTGGGTGTGTCGCACTCCCAGTCGAGCAGCCGTTCGGAATTCCGCGATTGGGTCGATGGCGATGATCAGCCGATCGAGCAGACCACCAGTTTCTCTCGCACGCCGCTGACCGTCTCGCTGCGTTATCACCCCCTGCCGCGCGGACGCACGATCGGTTCGTTCGCGTGGATCCCCGCGCCGTTCGATCCCTGGGTCGGTGTCGGCGTCGGGCGGATGAAGTACTGGTTCATCCAGCGCGGCGACTTCATCGACTTCACCGATCCCGCTGCGCTGGTGGTCTTCGGGGACACGTTCCGTTCGTCCGGCTGGGCGAACATGGTGCAAGCCTCGGTCGGTACGGGCTGGTCGCTGTCGCCGCGCTTCATCCTCACCGGTGAGCTCCGCTACATCAACGCGCGCGGCACCGTCGGACAAGACTTCGAGGGATTCCAGAAGATCGATCTTTCCGGCGCCGCGACGACGTTCGGAATCGCGTTCCGTCTATGACCACGGTGACCATCATGAACACATTCACATCGCTTTCGCTTATCCTGCTCAGCGCGGCGTCCGCGGCCGTCGGCGCACAGGAGTCGACTGACGGTCGTTGGACGGCATGGTTCGGCTGCTGGTCGCCCGTCAACGGGTCGACCGCCGTCACCTGCGTGCTTCCGACCGGCACATCCGGGGGCGCCGAAGTGGTGGTCGTGTCCGGCGACTCGGTGCTGCGTCGCAGCGCGATCATTGCCGACGGCGCGCAGAAGCCGATCGACGCGGATGGCTGCGTCGGATGGGAGTCCGCTCGCTTCTCCGACGACGGCCACCGCGTGCTGCTCAACGGCGAGTTGACCTGCGGCGCGGGACCGAAGCAGCACACATCCGGTGTGCTCTCCATCTCCAAGACCGGGCACTGGATCGACGTGCATGCCGTGCGTGTCGGCGAGCAGCACAGCCTGCGCGTGCGGCGCTCTCAGCACCTGGAGTCGCTTGACGGC
The DNA here is from genome assembly GCA_031416495.1 of Gemmatimonadota bacterium. Lineage (GTDB taxonomy): Bacteria > Gemmatimonadota > Gemmatimonadetes > Gemmatimonadales > Gemmatimonadaceae > Pseudogemmatithrix. The sequence goes on along the minus strand of JANOTV010000131.1, from coordinate 2,360 downwards.
GTCCCGGGCGACATCCGCAGCCTGGTGGCGTCGCGAGCGCGCGAAGCCGCGCCCGCGCGCCTTGCCGCCGGTGTGCCAGTCTCGCTCGAGCGCGCGATCGAGACATCGGCCGCCGTCGGTGGCCACACGACGGAAGCCTGGGTGCTCGAGTCGAGCGTCGACGCGGCGCCGATGAAGGCGATCGACGTGAAGGGGCTGTCGGCCCTCGCGGATGCCAAGGTGGACGACCGGGTGATCGACGTGCTCGTCGCGCTGAGCTATCCGAAGCACTTCCAGGTGGCCCAAGGGGCATCGGGCGCAGGCACGGTCAGCCCTCTCAAACAGACCCGGACGAGCGGCACGAGCTATGGCGCGTATGGGTCGCGCATGCCGTTCGACGTGTTCTCGTACTCGATGATGCCGATGCAGTGCTTCAACAGCAACCGCTCTTACTACTCCAACCTCCATGGATATCGCGGATACGGCGGTGGCCTAGCCGGCTGCGACTCGTACGGCGGTTGGGGCATGTACCCGGGTTGGGGCTACGGCGGACCGATCACCGTCGTCTATCGTCCGTCGGGCGGCACCGGCGGCACGCCCGCACCAGGCGGGCGCGTGGTGACGGGCCGTGGCTACACGACGTCTGGTACGACCACCGGGGACACACCGTGGCCCCGCACCGAGCGCGCCACTGCAGGCACGTCCAGTGGGAGCACGTCGACGACGCAGTCATCGTCTGGCAGCTCCACGTCGTCGTCCAGCGGATCGTCCAGCACCACGCGCACGGCCAAGCCGCGCGATCCGTAGTGTCGTGCGCGATTTCGCCGCGCCTGGTTCAGCGCGACCCGCTTCACCTCTCCAACATGGGGCCAGGTCACAAGGCGGCGTTCAGGAACTCGACGGGAACACGACGGGGAGCCGGTGCTTGCCTCCTCAGGTGCGCTGTCGTATGATACCCAGCCATATGCGACTAAAGCAGCGTTATTAAACAAGCTCTACATATGGTGCGGGCGGATCACGTAGTTCCAGTCCCCCTTGGTATACCTGCGGCATCAGGTTGACGGTCGCGATCTCGTCGTCAGGCACTCGGCGGTCGACGGGATACCGGCGCCGGTCGAGTCGGCACCTGAGGGTGAGCCCTTTCGCGGTGCTGGTCTTGGCGATCAGGCGCACGATCGTCTCGAAATCGCACCGCGACATGCACCATCGGCATCCGCATAACACGCACTACTGCATCGCGGTCGGCGTCTGGAACCCTATCTTCGAATGCTGGCAGATCTTCGACCGCTTGGAGCGATTGATCCGCCGGTGGGTTCCCGGCACGGACCCGCGCCGTCGCATCGAACAGGAAATCGCGGAGGTCCGGATGGTCGCGTGTCGCGCAAATAATTCATGAACGATTCAGCCATGTCACGCATCGTCCCGGCCGCCCTCCCGGTGGAGGAGGACGATCTGCTCGCCCGGGATGCGTGGGGGTTTCGCGACACCGCCTTCACGCTGCTGCCGAACGGGAGCGTCTCACTGACCGGCACCCGATACGCGCTCAGCGGTCTCGAACTCCCCGACCTCCTCCCGTGGGTCCGCCGAGTGATGGATCTGGACTTCCAACTCACCGACGTGGCTGGGAGTGCCTACCAGAGCGCGGTGCCGCCCTCCCGCGCGGAGGGTGCGTTTCTCAGCGAACTACGGTCGGAGCTCCCGCCGACCGCGATCTCGCTGGAGCCACTCGTCCGGCTGCGCCACGGTCACGGTCACACGGTCGAGGAGGTCTTCGCCCTGCGTAACGGCGGTCTGCCGCGCGTCCCCGATCTGGTGGTCTTCCCGCAGTCGGTGGACCACGTGACCCGCATCGTCACGCTCGCGGCGAAGCACGGGGTGTGCCTCGTGCCGTTCGGTGGGGGCACGAACGTGACCGACGCGCTCCGCTGCCCGCCGGACGAGGACCGTATCATCGTCTCGGTGGACCTGCGTCGGCTGAATCGGATACTGTGGATCGACCGCGTCAATCACACGGCGTGCATTGAGGCGGGGGCGGTTGGGCGCCATCTGGCCGCCGGGCTCGCCCAGCACGGCTTCACGCTCGGGCACGAGCCCGACAGCTTCGAGTTTTCTACACTTGGCGGCTGGATCGCGACGCACGCGAGCGGGATGAAGAAGAACCGGTACGGGAATATCGAGGACCTGATTCTCGACGTACAGGTGGTCACGAGCGCCGGTCTCGTGGCGCGGACGCCTATCGTTCCCCGGGACTCCATCGGCGTGGATCCACGCCGATGGATCCTTGGCTCGGAGGGACGATTCGGGATTATCACGCAGGCGGTGGTGAAGGTGCGGCCGCTCCCCGAGACGGAGCAGCACGACGCCATCCTTTTCCCGGGCTT
>JANOTV010000130.1:0-2976 GCA_031416495.1 Gemmatimonadota bacterium | reverse complement strand
GCGGCATCCGTGGCTCGAGTACCACCCGAGCGCGGGTTCGATCTTCCGGAAGATCGAGGGCGTGGGCGCGGGAAGACTCATCGACCAGTGCAATCTCAAGGGATTCCACATCGGCAACGCGCAGATCTCTCACCTCCACGCGAACATCATCGTGAATCTCGGCGGTGCCACAGCGGCCGACGTGCGCGCACTTATCTCACATGTGCAGCACGCCGTCTCGGAACGCTTCGATCAGTTCCTGGTCCCGGAGATCGGCTTCATCGGGGAGTTCGCTCCGGCTCAGCACACGGCTCCGTGAGCAGCTGACGGCCGAGTGCACGCAGCACGCGCGGCACCGGACCGCCGCGCGGAATGTTGCCCTGCTCCGCACGTCGTCGCACACCCGAGTTCGCCGGGTTCCACCAGATGCTCACCGTCCGGTCGCTCGGCCCATCCCAGATGAGCCGTCGCTGGCCCTTTCCGGGTGTCCGCCTCGTGAACTCCACGCGCGCGAGGGCGCCCGTCCCGGAGTTCGCCATCACTTCGAGCGTCATCATCCCCGAGTCACGCATCGGGAGCCGCACGCGGCGACGCTGATCGCCGTCGCGGCGCGATTCGAGGAGCTCGCACGTGCCGGCCGCGCCCTCTGCCATCTCCCGCTGGACATCGAAGAACGAGGCGAGCGACGGCGGAAGTGTCGCGAACGCGACCGAGTCGGCCACCGAAGAGTCGGTGACGAGTTGTTCGAACAGGGTCATCTCCGCGGCCGACACCGGTGCGCGGCGCCCTTGCAGGACGATAGCGACGGTGATCGCCGCGATCGTCGCTGCGATCAGGGCTGCTGCCCGAATTCCACGATCCGTCGCCATTCCTCAGGATAGTCGAGTGGCCTGGCAACGCCCACACCCACCGCACCGCCGAAGAATCGAAGTATCGCACTCGCTGATGTGCGCGGATGGCCTGTCGGGTTGGCCGACGGCCAACGAGAAAGCGAGCGCCGGATCACGAGAGGATGCGACTGAAGTGCTTGCGGCAGGGATATCGCTGCGTCATTCTTGGCGCGATGAATGCTTGTTCCGGACCGGGATGGTATAGTTGACGGCGCCTTCGGGCCGGGCCGTGGCACTGATGGCCGGGCCAGCGGCGTTCCTTGCCATACGTGCGATGGAGCCCGGAGGTCTCAACGGCCCGAGCGCGGCGGTTCTCGGCGTTGCGGCCTGGATGGCCATCTGGTGGATCAGTGAGTGCCTGCCGCTGCCGGTCACCGCCCTGCTCCCCATCTCGCTCTTCCCGTTGCTGGGAGTCGCCAGCACCCGGGACGCCGCGTCTCATTTCGCCAACGAAGTGGTGTTCCTCTACCTCGGCGGGTTCCTACTGGCGGCGGCGCTCGCGCACTGGAAAGCCCATCACCGGGTGGCGCTCGCGGTGATCGGCGCAGTCGGAACGACCTCTCGTCGACTCGTATTCGGCGTGATGCTCGCGACCGCCTTCATCTCCATGTGGATATCAAACACGGCGACCGCGGCGATGATGTACCCCATCGCACTCGCCATCGGGTCCCTGTTCGGCGATTCGCCCGCCGCGAAGAGCCAGCGCGTCGCATTGCTCCTGGGTGTGGCGTTCGCCGCGAGCATCGGCGGCATGGCGACGCTCATCGGCACACCCCCCAACCTCATCCTCGCGGGCGCCGCGCGTGAGCTGCTCGGTGTGAACCTCGACTTCTTCGCCTTCCTCAAGTTCGGCCTGCCGATCGCACTGATCCTGCTCCCAACCTGCTGGGCACTGCTCGTATTCGTGTTCCATCGCGAACGTCTGTCGCTGGACCCGGCGGGACTGCAGGCGCTGCGCGACCAGAGGGCCGCGCTCGGGCGACTTCGCGGCGGTGAGCGCGCGGTGCTGCTCGTCTTCGGCACCGTCGCGCTCGGATGGTTCTTCCGCGAGCCGAAGATCATCGGAGCCTTCTCCATTCCGGGACTGACCGACGTCTTCAAGGGTGCCACCGATGCCGGCATCGCCATCACCGGTGCGATCCTTCTCTTCCTGCTGCCGGGGCGCTCGGTGGGGGAACCGACTCGTCCGCTGCTCACCTGGAAAGAGGCGCGCGAGATCCCGTGGGATGTCCTTCTGCTCTTCGGTGGCGGTCTCTCACTCGCCGCCGTGATGGAGTCGAGCGGGCTTGCGACCCAGATGGGCCTCTGGATGTCCGGCCTCGCCGGCCTCCCCCTGCCCATCGTGCTCCTCGGCGTTGCAGCGGCCACCGTCGTCGTATCCGAGCTCGCGTCCAATTCGGCCACGGCAGCGATGGGCATGCCGATCGCCGTGTCGCTCGCCGCGGCGCTCGATCAGCCGCCACTCATGCTGATGATCGTGATCGGGCTCGCCGCGTCCATCGGTTTCTCGCTTCCGATGGCGACGCCGCCGAACGCGATCGTCTTCGGCAGCGGTGAGCTCACGGTGCGACAGATGGCGCGCGCGGGGCTCGCTCTCGATGTGGTTGGTATCTTTGTGGTCGTCGGCGTCGTGCTGCTCTTGTTCTAACGATTATTTTCAAGCATGGCTCCAAGGACGTACAACTTCATCGCCGATGTCGATTCGCTCGAGGCCCTGCGCCGCCTGCGGCGCGGGTGGGCGGGATGGGAGATCGCCGAGGGCGAGTTCCGCGTGCGCCTGCGCGAGGGCGGAACGGTTCGGGCGCACGTGGACCGCGGTCTGATCGAACCGGCGTTCGAAGTGGCGTGTCTCGTCGCGGATTTCATCCCCGAGTCGGCCAGGCTGCCGGCGCCCGACGCCATCGCAAAAGCGAGCGAGCTTCCCGCGCGGGATTCGCCGTTCACATCTCAGACGAACGAGATCACTGTCTTTCGCGGCGTCACCTGGCTCGAGCTGCGGCCTGACCTCGGACCGGAGCATTCGATCCAGTACAGCGCCATTCCCGGATTCGACATCCCTGAGAGCGCCGTGGCGAAGTGCGATTTCACCGATGCGTTCGCCGTCACG
>JANOTV010000129.1:0-6132 GCA_031416495.1 Gemmatimonadota bacterium | reverse complement strand
GGAAGATGGGCATCGACCGCGCGCAGATCCGCACGCAGGGCGTGGCCCTGGCACCGGAGTATGAGTATCCGCGTGACGGCGGGCGTCCCACCATCATCGGCTATCAGGCAAGGAACACGATTCAGGTGGAAGTCCGTCAACTCCCGCAGGCGGGGCCAGTGGTGGATGCTGCGCTCGCGAAGGGGGCGACGAATATCGACGGCCTGCGCTTCTTCGCTTCGAACGTAAGCGAGGCACGCCGCGAGGCACTTGGCAAGGCCGTAGCAGTGGCCAAGGGGGACGCAGAGGCGCTCGCTAGGGCAGCGGGCGGCACGCTCGGCGCGATGCTCGAGCTGACCGCCTCATCGAACGACGTCGGTCAGCCGTATCCGACTCCGCAGTTCATGATGGCAAAGAGTGAGAGCGCCGACGCGGTGACTCCGATCGAGGCCGGGCAGCTCAAGGTGTCCGCGACTGTTTCCGTCCGCTGGGCGTTCGTTCCGCGGTAATGCAACGATAGCCGCACGGAAAAATGGAGGAAACCTCGGCTTCTTCCATTTTTCTTGTGCAACAGCGCCGCCAGTACTCGGGGGGTTCCTCACCGTTCGCGGGTTCAGACTGGCTTGCATTCTCGATGTTTCACGTGAAACATCCGAAAACAACGTCAGTCCGGTTCCACGTGAAACATCCGCGCTACTCGATAGTCTACCTTTACCGTATATTCGCTCACGACGTTCGTTTCCCCCAGTCGACTCCTTAGTGGCCCGCATCATCGCAATCGCGAATCAGAAGGGCGGGGTCGGCAAGACGACCACCGCCGTCAATCTCGCGGCATCTCTCGCTGCCGCCGAGCAGCGCACGTTACTTGTGGACGGCGATCCGCAGGGGAACGCGACCAGTGGAATCGGCGTGGCGCGGGACCGCATCGGAGAGACGGTCTATGATGTCCTCCTGAATCCCGATCGGATTGCGAATGTGATCATCAAGGGTGTCCAGTTCAAGCATCTCGATGTGCTGCCGGCGACGCCGGACCTGGCAGGTGCCGAGATCGAACTCGTCGACCAGGACGAGAGGGAGCTAGCCATGCGTCATGCGCTGGAGCTCGTCCGCGATGACTATGACTACATCCTGATCGACTGCCCGCCGTCCCTCGGACTCATTACGGTGAACATGCTGGCGGCGGCTGACGCACTGCTCATTCCGTTGCAGTGCGAGTATTACGCTCTTGAAGGCCTTTCTCAGCTGCTGAACACCGTGCACCTGGTGCAGCAGGGTGTGAATCCAGCGCTTGGGATCGACGGTGTGCTGCTCACTATGTATGACGCCCGCTTGAATCTCTCGCGGCAGGTGGCGGCTGATGCTCGGGAGTACTTCGGAGCAAAGGTCTTCCAGTCGGTGGTGCCAAGGAACGTGCGCCTGGCGGAGGCACCGAGTTTTGGAAAGCCGATTATTCTCTATGATGTGGCGTCAGTCGGAGCGCAGGCGTACATGGGTGTCGCCCGCGAACTCCTGGACAAACGCTGAGTGGTTTTTATCAAGCGTAAGTCGTTATGCCCCAATGACTTATATTGTAGCAAGACCAGGAAGGTGCAGCGCTGGCATCCTGAGTGAATGAAATAATCCTCAAAGACGTGAAATTATGAACGCCGATAAAAGCAGAAGGCTGGGGCGAGGCTTGGAAGCGCTGCTCACGCGTACCCCGACTCGCCTTGAGAGCGCGGCACAGGCTTCAGCAGCCACCGCCACTGCGGCGGTGATTGAAGCACCCTCGGCACTCCGATCGATCGCGATCACCAGGATCAGACCCAATCCGCTCCAGCCGCGAAAGGAATTCAGGCCGGAGGATCTGGCGGATCTCGAGGCATCGCTCCGTGTGAGCGGCCTCCTCCAGCCGGTCACCGTGCGTCCGGCTCCCCGCGGTGACGGGTTCGAGCTCATCGCCGGTGAGCGGCGGTTCCGTGCGGCCCAGCGACTCGGCTGGACGGAGATCCCGGCCATCGTGAAGGATGTGGATGACCAATTGCTGTTGTCACTGTCGCTGGTCGAGAATCTTCAGCGTGCCGACCTTAATCCCATCGAGGAAGCCGAGGGCTACGAACAGCTCATTCGAGACTTCTCGCTGACGCAGCAGGAAGTCGCGGAGATCGTGGGCAAGGACCGTTCGACCGTCGCGAATATGCTGCGCCTGCTCGCGCTTCCGGCGTCCGTGCGCCGCTTCGTATGGGACGGTCAGTTGACCGTCGGTCATGCGAGGGCATTGCTCGGACTCGGCGACGAGATGCGGATCGCTGTGCTCGCCAAGGAGGTTGTGTCGCAGGGATTGTCCGTGCGTGAGGTAGAACGTCGGGTGCGCGAGCTGTCGGCCGCGGCGCCCAGTTCGAAGCGGTCGGCTGTGGCAGCGCCCGCAGACGAGCGCACAGCGGAAGTGCGCCGGCTCGAGGACCAGCTCCGCAAGCGACTCGGCACCAACGCCCGCATCACCCAGTCGGGCAAGGACAAGGGTGAGATCCGCGTTCCGTTCTACAGCGTCGACGACTTCGAGCGTCTCATGGAACTGATGCTCGATCAACGAGTCGAGAGTTGAGCAGGAACATCACGCCGCGCCCCATCAAGGCGTCCGGCGCACGGGATGCACATGGTCGCATACTCGAGACCGGAGCCGGCGCGCTGTATGTGCACATGCATCGCGAAGCCGGCCTCGCGCATCGCCACTACGTCCTGAAGCCGTGGCAGGTGCGATTGCTGGCGATCTTCACCGCTCGGCCCGTGGTCTTGCTGTATGCCTTGATTCTGGTGAGTTGGGGGTTTTTTGCCAGCCAGGCCGCAAGAGTCCCACTGCTCAAGCAGGAGATAGCAGCGCACGAGACCGACGCCCTCCGCCTCGACACATTGACGGCACGCCTGAGCGAACTTCAGGAACGGTACGATCACGTACAGCGCCTGCTCGGTGGCGTCGCGACCGCGACTGCGAGCTCGACGACGAAAGACACGACTTCGAAGGCGCGCATCTCCGGCGCCCCTTGATACCCCTTGATCCACTTCTGCAGGGAGAACTCATGGCAATCTTTGGAAAGGACGAGCAGTCGGCGAAGGTGAGTCGAGCGCCGAGCGAGACGTCGCTCTCGATCGTGTCGGCAGGAACGAACGTTTTCGGCGACCTTGAGTGCGATGGAATCCTGAAGGTGGAGGGTCGGATCACCGGCAACGTACGTCGAGCCCGGCAGCTCATGCTCTCCAAGGAAGGCGCCATCAACGGGGACGTAACGGCGCATGAGGTAGTCATCGGCGGGGTGATCGACGGCAACGTGACGGCCTCCGGGCGAGTTGAGTTGCAGACCACCGCGGTGGTGAACGGAGAGATCACGACGAAGTCGATCATCGTCATGGAAGGTGCTCGGATAAACGGCGCAGTGAAGATGACCGAGATTGCGCTGGTTGGCCAGGAAGAGGAGAGCCGCGAGAACCGGGCGACCCTAGCCAACCGATAATAGCGACAGCAGGCCATCACTATCGCGTTACTATCAGTACGGTAGAATGGTTTTTCCACAGTAAATGTGGGTATCACTCATATGTTTATTATCATCGCTTAAACGATTGGTATCCAACGCACTTATGCGACTTCTATTGTCCAAGCTGGCAAGAACTGTACCGTTTATCCACACCAGCGTACTCCTCTTGGCCGCGTGTGGCGCCGAACGTACAGAAGTCGATGATTCACAGGCATTTCGGGTCGCCCTGCTCACCCCAGGACCCATCTCCGACCAGAGCTGGAACGCCTCCGCCTATGAGGGCCTGCTGAGGATCCGCGACTCACTCGGAGCGACGGTCAGTCACATCCAGACCAAGACGCCAGCCGAGTTCGAAGAGAACTTCCGACAGTATGGTGCACATGGCTACGCGCTGGTCATCGGCCATGGCTTCGAATTCCAGGACGCCGCGCAGCGGGTGGGGCCGGAGTTCCCAAAGACCTTCTACGTCACCACCGGCGGAACGGGCACGGGACCGAACATCGCCGCAATGTCGTTCGCGTTCCACGAGCCCTCATTCCTCGCCGGCATCGCCGCAGCTTCGGTCTCGCGCAGTGGAGTCCTCGGGGTCATCGGCGGCAGTGAGTTGCCACCGGTCAAGGCGAGCTTCGAGGCATTCGAGGCAGGCGCGCGTTCCGTGAATCCTCGGATCGCCGTACTGTCGGCGTTCATCGGGAACTGGGACGATGCCGGTGCAGGAAAGGAGCAGGCCCTCGCGCACATCGCGCGCGGCGCCGACGTGATCTTCCAGAACGCCGACGCCGCCGGTCTCGGGGTCTTCCAGGCTGTGCGCGAAACGCCGGGCGTGTGGATCGTCGGATCGAACGCGGACCAGAACGGCGTGGCACCAGCAGCCACACTCGGCTCCGTGGTCATCGACGTCCCGCATGCATTCCTCCTGCTTGCCCGCGAGGTCCGCGATGGCACCTTCGCTCCGCGCGTGATCCGTTTTGAGACGGCGAGCGATGTGGTGCGGTGGGTCCCCAACCACGCAGTCAGCGCGATCAGTGCATCAACCGCCGCACGGATCGACTCCGTGCGCGCGCGCATGGTGAGTCGCGAGTTCATCCTCCCGAGCTCGGAGACTCCTTAGATGAGCAACGTGCTCCTTGCCCCCATCGCGTCGTTCCTCGATGACCTCCTCCAGGTCGGGGCGACGCCCGACTATCCGCCTGCACTGAATGGCGTGCAGGTGGCGCACCGTGGACCGGTGCGCCGTGTCGCCGCCGCAGTGGACTGCTCACTGCGCACCATCGAACTCGCGGCCGCCGACGGCGCCAGCCTGCTGATCGTGCATCACGGGCTCTTCTGGAACGGACTACAGCCGATCACGAATGCGCATGAAGCACGGATCCGCGCGCTGTTCGACGCAGACATGGCGCTCTACTCCGCGCATCTCCCGCTCGATGCCCACGCGGTGTTCGGCAACTCGCTGCTGCTCTCGAAGGAACTTGGCCTCACTGCGACGGGCGGCTTCGCGAAGTATCAGCACATCCATTGCGGTGTCCGAGGCGACGACGAGGTGGACACCATCACGCTCATCGAGCGCGTCCGCGACTGGGCGACGCCTCTCGGACACCACACCGTCGCTTCGTTCGTGCCAAACGACCATCGCACGAGGAAGTGGGCGATCTGTTCCGGCTCCGGCGCACAGGCAGAGGCTCTCCGCGAAGCGTATGCGGCAGGGATCGACACGCTCATCGTGGGCGAGGGTGCGCACTGGAGTGCGATCGACGCCGAGGAGCATGGGCTTGTGATCGTCTATGCCGGCCATTATGCCACCGAGACGCTCGGCGTCCGGGCGATCACGCGCCACATCGGCGAAACGTTCGATCTTCCATGGACCTTCGTGCACGCACCGACGGGCCTTTGACGCGCGGGCTCACGCTGCGGAGCGTCCGCAAGCGTTTCGGCCCGACCGCCGCGCTCGACGGCGCGAGTTGTACCGTGCGCACGGGCACCGTGCATGCGCTGCTCGGTGAGAACGGCGCAGGAAAGACGACGCTCATGCGCATCGCGTACGGCATGCTGCGTGCCGACGGCGGAAGCATCGAGCTCGACGGGAAGCCAGTGATCTTCCACTCGAGCCGCGATGCGATCGATGCGGGGCTCGGTATGGTGCATCAGCACTTCATGCTCGTGCCGGCCATGACGGTCGCGGAGAACGTGGCGCTCGGCGGCAAGGGCCGGTACGACGGGAAGGCCGCCGCCGCGCGCGCGCGCGCGATCAGCGAGGAAGCCGGGCTCGGGCTCGATCCGCATGCGAGGGTCGCCGACCTGTCGGTGGGCGCGCAGCAGCGCGTGGAGATCGTGAAGGCACTCTCGCACGATGCGCGTCTCCTCATCCTGGACGAACCGACGGCCGTGCTGTCGCCGCGCGAAGCGGAGGAGCTCTACGCCTGGCTTCGTCGCTTCACGCATGCCGGCGGCACCGTCGTACTGATCACGCACCGACTGCGCGAGGCGCTCGCTGTGTCGGATGACGTGACGGTCCTGCGCCGGGGACGTACGGTGCTCGAGGGCGCGGCGGGTGCACTGCCAGAGGACGCGGTCATCGAGGCGCTCACCGGCGATGCGGCCGGCGACGCCGTCCCTGCGGCGCGTCGAACACGCGCCGCATCGTCAA
>JANOTV010000128.1:0-1516 GCA_031416495.1 Gemmatimonadota bacterium | reverse complement strand
CCACGAATACGCGCACGGCTATGCGGCCCTCCGTCAGGGCGACACGACGGCACAGTCGCTCGGCCGCCTGACATGGAACCCGATCAAGCACATCGATCCGTTCCTCACCGTCATCCTGCCGCTGATCATGTTCGTGACGGTGGGCGTCGCATTCGGCGGCGCCAAACCCGTGCCCGTCGATCCGAGTAAATATCGCAATTACCGCCGCGGCGACATCATCGTGTCGCTCGCCGGTATCGTCGTGAATGTCATCCTCGCCGTGCTGCTTACGGTGATGATCGTGCTGCTCGGACTTTTGGGCAAGGTGCTGCCCGCGCTCGGAGGCACGCTCTCGCTGCTGCAGATGATGTTCGCCTATGGCGTCACCATCAACCTGCTGCTCGCCGTGTTCAACCTGCTGCCCATTCCGCCGCTCGATGGGTCGCATGTGATGAAACATCTGCTGCCGGCGCGCTGGCATGTCGGCTACGAGCGGCTCGCGGGCGCGGGCTTCCTCATCCTCATCTTGCTGGTCACATTCGGGCGCGGCATCCTCTCCACGTTGCTCGCGCCGGTGTTCTTCCTCAATTCCATCGCCGAGCGACTGGCGTTGCCTTTCCTGCTGTCCAGCCCATGGACCACGTGACCGCTCACGAACCCGTCGACGGCACGTTCGTCGTCGACTTCGCGGGCTTCAACGGTCCCCTCGACCTGCTGCTCTCGCTTATCCGGGACGAGCAGGTGGACATCTATGACATCCCGCTGGCGCGCGTATGCGAGCAGTTCCTCGGGCGCATGCACGAGCTGAAGCTCAACGAGGCCGCCGAGTACCTTGAGATGGCGGCGCGGCTCATCCGCATCAAGGCGCAGATGCTGCTGCCGCGAAAGGAAGGCGCCGATCAGTGGGAGGATCCGCGCGCGGAACTCGTGCGGCGACTCCTCGAGTACCAGCAGATGCGCGAAGTGGTGGACGTACTTGAGCGACTCGGCGAGGACCGCCGCAATCGCTTCGGGCGCACCTACATGGCGCAGCCGGCCGCACCACCGCCGGCGCCGCTCGCCCTCTCGCTCTCCGACCTGCTCGTCGCGGTGGACCGCGTGCTGCGCGCGTCGCGCAAGCCGACGATCCACGATGTCATCTCGCGCGCGCTGGACGTGGATGGCGCGATGCAGGCCGTGCGCGCGGTGCTCGCGCTGCGCGCCCATGCCCGCTGGCGCGATGTCGTGCGAGTGGATGCCGAACCATGGGAAGTACTGAGCGCACTGTTGGCGCTGCTCGAGCTTGCCAAGCGCACGGAAGTGCTACTCACCCAACACCGACCTTTTGCTGACGTGGAGATACGCCGTGAATTCGCTGGCGAAGCTGCTTGAGGCTGCGCTCTTCGCGAGCCCGCGCCCCATCCCGACCGATGAACTCGCTGCCCTCGATCCCGAGGCATCACCGGCGGCGGTGCAGGCCGCGCTCGATGAACTGCGGGAGCATTACGATGTCGATGGCCACGGCGTGGAGCTGATGGACGTCGGCGGCGGCTGGCAG
>JANOTV010000127.1:0-2862 GCA_031416495.1 Gemmatimonadota bacterium | reverse complement strand
CCGCACCGATGCCGATCGACCTCCGCAGCGACACCGTCACCCGTCCCACGCCGGCCATGCGACGCGCGATGGCGGACGCCGAGGTCGGGGACGATGTGCTCGATGGCGACCCGACCGTGCGACGGCTCGAGGAGCGTGTCGCGTCGATGCTCGGCAAGGCGAAGGCGCTGTTCTTCCCGACGGGCACGATGGCGAACCAGGCGGCGCTCTGGCTCGTGGGCGAGCGCGGCACGGAAGTGTTCTGTCACGACGATTCGCATATCGTCAACTGGGAGATCGCGGGCACCGCGGGACTGATCGGACTCCAGCCGCGGCTCGTGCGCGGCGGCCCCGTGATGGAGGCGGAGGCGCTGCGCGCGATGTTCCGCCCCGCCTCGCCGCATGCGCCGCGCGCATCGCTCGTATGCGCGGAGAACACGCACAACGGAGCCGGTGGCATGGTCACGCCGCTGGACCGGCTGCAGGCCATCCAGGCGGTCGCCGCGGAGCAGGGACTGCCGATGCATCTCGATGGCGCGCGCCTGTGGAACGCGCATGTGGCTACGGGCACGCCCCTCGCGGATTTTGCCGCCTGCGCCGTGACCGTGATGGTCTCGTTCTCCAAGGGACTGGGCGCACCGGTCGGCGCCTGCCTCGCTGGAGACGAGCAGCCGATGCGCAAGGCGCGGGAGGTGCGCAAGCGATTCGGCGGCGGCATGCGCCAGTCGGGGATCCTCGCGGCCGCGGCGCTGCATGGCCTCGACGAGCACTTGCCGCGCCTCGCCGACGATCACCGGCGCGCGAAGCGGCTCGCCACACGGGTCTCCGTGGTGCCCGGCGTCAGCGTGGTGCCGCCCGACACGAACATCGTCATGATCGACCTGCTTGACGGCCAGAACTCGATGACGGTGCTTGAGCGTGCGCGCGCGGACGGCGTACTGGTGACTTCATGGAACGCGACGCGCGTGCGCTGCGTGCTCCACCTGGACATCGATGACGCAGCATGCGAGCGCGCCGCGGATGTGCTGGTGACGGCGCTGGGCTGATGCCCGACCCGCGCACGCTGTCCTCGCGGATGAGCCGCTCGAGGTTCCAGCTCCGGATGAGGTCGCGGGTGGTGAACTCCAGCCAGACGCTCTGGCCAAGGCCGGTGAGCACGTTCAGCGGATGCACGGCAGCACGGGGTTTCCAGCCCCCCGTCTTCTCACTTGCCCGGGATGAAAGTCCAGAAGCGTGCCATGTTGTCCCGGAGGGCCGGACCAGTTAACGTACTGGTGTCCCAGGTCCCGGAGGGCTTCGGCCCACCAACTCCGCCAGGGCCGAAAGGCAGCAACGGTACGTGGAGTCCATTGTTGCTCCGTCAGGCCTGGGGCACTCACGCGGGAGAGCAACCGGTTGCCGGGGCTCCCCGCGTGTTCAGTTTGTGCGCGACACGTTCGCGATGCATGCGCCACGCGAGTATTTTTCCGCCATGGCACTCGCGCTCGCCCGAAAATACCGCCCCCGCCGTTTCACCGAGGTGGCGGTCCAGTCGCACGTGGCGAACACGCTCCGGAACGCCATCGTCACCGATCGCGTGGCGCATGCGTACCTGTTCTGCGGCCCGCGTGGCACGGGCAAGACGACCCTCGCGCGCGTGCTCGCGATGGCCCTCAACTGCGAGAACCGCCGCGAGGACCGCGAGCCCTGCGGCGAGTGCTCGTCCTGCCAGCGGATCTGGAGCGGCAGCGCCTCGCTCGATGTCGTGGAGATCGACGCCGCGTCGAACCGCGGCGTCGACGACGCCCGCGACCTGCGCGAGCGCGCCATGTACGCCCCCTCCGGCGAGGACCGCTACAAGGTCTACATCGTGGACGAGGCGCACATGCTCACGCGAGAGGCGTGGAACGCGCTGCTGAAGATCCTCGAGGAGCCGCCGCCGCGCGTCGTGTTCGTGTTCGCCACCACCGAGCCGCAGAAGATCCAGCAGGCCGCGGCGCCTGTGCTCTCGCGCGTGCAGCGGTTCGACCTCAAGCGCATCGGGCCGGCCGACGTGCGCGCGCGGCTCATCTCGGTGCTCGCCACCGAGAACATCCAAGCGGATGCCGACGCGCTCGCGATGATCGCGCGCGCCGCCGACGGCTCCATGCGCGACGCGCTCTCGCTCACCGACCAGGTGCTCTCCCTCGGCGGCGGCGCCATCACGGCTCAGCGCGTGCGCGATGCCCTCGGCCTCGTGCACGAGGATGAGCACCTCGCGCTCCTCGACATCATCGTCGAACGGCGCGCCGCGGATGTGTTCCAGGCCGTCGCGAGGCTCGCCGACCATGGCGTGGACTTCACGATCCTGCTCACCGATTTCGCCGATCTCCTGCGCGCACAGCTCGCGGTGACCCTGGGTGGCCAGCTGCCCGACATGTCCGAGCGGCTCAAGGAAGCGCTGCCCAAGCGCGCGTCGCGGTTCGTGCCGGGCGACCTGCTGCGCATGCTGCACCTGGTGGTGGAGATCGAACCGCATCTCAAGCGCAGCTCGCAGCAGCAGATGCTGTTCGAGACATTGCTCGTGCGCTTTGCGCTGCTGGACCGCACACTCGACATCGAGGAAGTGCTCAAGGGCGCGGGTGGCACCGGTGGCGCCGGTGGTTCGCCGCGCGCGGTTGGTAATCCGTCGAGTAGTTCGTCGTCATCCAAGCGTGTGGCGCCTCCGTCGCGCGCCGAGGATCCCAGCGCGCCGGTCATCGCCGACCTTCAGTCGTCGCGCAGCGACGGCCGGCCCGTCTCGCTCGACATCAACCGCCTCTCCGAACTCTGGGACGATATCGTCGGCCTCGTGAACACCGAAGGCCGTGCGCTGCTCTCGTCGACGCTCGCGCATGCCGCGCCCACTGCGGTCACGGCGGGCGG
>JANOTV010000126.1:0-4389 GCA_031416495.1 Gemmatimonadota bacterium | reverse complement strand
TCAAGGAAGCGTGCCGTGCGGCGCACCCGATCATCCTCGAGCCGATGATGAAGGTCGAAGTCGTGAGCCCCGACCAGTTCATGGGCGACGTGCTCGGCGACATCTCCGCACGGCGCGGCAAGATCGGTGGCATGAACCAGCGTGGCGAAGCCCAGGTGATCGGCGCCACGGTCCCGCTGAGCGAGATGTTCGGTTACTCCACGAAGCTCCGTTCGATGACGCAGGGTCGTGCGGTCTACTCGATGGAGTTCTCGCACTACGAAGAAGTCCCCAAGGCGAAGGCTGAAGAGATCATCGCCAAGGTGAAGTAACTGTACTGCAGGTGGGAGGTGGAAGGTGGAAGGTGGAAGGTGAACGACAGCAGCAACAGCAGCACGAACGGCACGAACGGCACGAACGGCACGAAAGCAAACGCAGGCTAGCGCAGCAGAAACTTCAACACTCTCAGGACCTTTATCATGGCCAAGGCAAAGTTCGAGCGGACGAAGCCACACGTGAACGTGGGTACGATCGGCCACGTTGACCACGGCAAGACGACCACCACGGCCGCCCTGACGAAGATCTCGGCGGATCGCGGGTACGGCACCAAGTACATCTCGTATGACGAAGTCGCCAAGGCGTCGGCGTCGCAGGGTCGCCGCGACGCAACCAAGATCCTCACCATCGCGACCTCGCACGTCGAGTACGAGACCGTGAAACGTCACTACGCGCACGTCGACTGCCCTGGGCATGCCGACTACGTGAAGAACATGATCACGGGTGCCGCGCAGATGGACGGCGCGATCCTCGTGGTGTCGGCCGTTGACGGCCCGATGCCGCAGACCCGCGAGCACATCCTCCTGGCCCGCCAGGTGAACGTGCCGAAGGTCGTCGTGTTCCTCAATAAGTGCGACCTCGTCGACGACGAAGAGCTCCTCGACCTCGTCGAGCTCGAAGTCCGCGAACTGCTCTCCAAGTACGGCTACGACGGCGACAACGCCCCGGTCATCCGCGGCGCCGCCATCAAGGCGATCGAAGGCGATGCGAAGTGGGTCGCGAAGATCCAGGAACTCTGCGACGCCCTCGACTCGTTCATTCCCCAGCCGGTGCGCGAAATCGACAAGCCGTTCCTGCTCCCGGTCGAGGACGTGTTTTCGATCACCGGTCGCGGCACGGTCGCCACGGGCCGCATCGAGCGCGGCAAGTGCAAGGTGGGGGAGGAACTCGAGTTCGTCGGTTACAACTCGACCAAGAAGACGATCGTCACGGGCGTCGAGATGTTCCGCAAGCTCCTCGACGAAGGCTTCGCCGGCGACAACGTCGGCCTGCTCCTCCGCGGCGTCGACAAGAACGAGATCGAGCGCGGCATGGTGCTCGCGAAGCCGGGTTCGATCAAGCCGCACACGAAGTTCGAGGCCGAGGTCTACGTCCTCACGAAGGAAGAGGGCGGCCGCCACACGCCGTTCTTCAAGGGCTACCGCCCGCAGTTCTACTTCCGCACGACGGACGTCACGGGCGCGATCGAGCTTCCGGCCGGCACTGAGATGGTCATGCCGGGCGACAACATCTCGGTCGTGATCGAACTGATCATCCCGATCGCGATGGAAGAGCAGCTCCGCTTCGCGATCCGTGAAGGCGGCCGTACGGTCGGTGCAGGTGTCGTGACCAAGATCCTCGCTTAACAAACAGACGGGCTCGGGCCGCCAGATGGCGGTCCGGCCCATTGGAGAAGACATGGCTGGACGCATTCGCATCCGTCTCAAGGCGTTCGATCACGCGGTCATCGACCAGGCGTCGGCCGACATCGTGCGCACGGCAGAGAAGTCGGGAGCCCATGTCACCGGGCCCATCCCGCTTCCGACGAAGACGCAGCGTTGGACGGTGCTCCGCTCACCACACGTCGACAAGAAGTCGCGTGAGCAGTTCGAACTGAAGACGCACAAGCGCCTGATCGACATCCTCGACTCGAAGGCGCAGACGGTCGATGCACTGACCAAGCTGGATCTGCCCGCCGGCGTCGATGTCGAGATCAAGGTCGAGTAGCAGATCGGTGTGAGGAGAGAGGTGAGAGGTGAAGGGGCGCTGCATCACAGTGCCTTAAGCCGTCCACCGTTCACCTTCCACCTGCAGTCCTCCGGCCACTCACGGCACCGCATCGTGCGGACCGGGCCGCGACTAACTGATTGAATGAGAGTGAAATGATCGGAATCATTGGCAAGAAGCTGGGGATGACCCAGATCTTCGATGAAGCGGGGATGCAGATCCCGTGCACGGTGGTGGAGGCCACGCCGAATCCGGTGACGAAGATCGTCACGACGGAGGCGGAAGGCTTTGCATCTGTTGAGCTCGGCTACGGCACGCAGCGCCTCGCGCGCGAGTCGAAGAAGGGCGAGCGCACGCCCAAGGGACGTCGCGCGAACAAGGCGGAGATCGGCCATGCGGCGAAGGCTGGCCTGTCGGCACCGCCGGCAGTGCTGCGCTCGTTCCGCCTGGACGACGCGCCGGGGAAGGATGTGACGATCCCGACGTACAACCTCGGGGACGTGGTGACGGTGGGCATCTTCATGCCGGGCGAATACGTGAAGGTCACCGGCACGACGAAGGGTCGCGGTTTCCAGGGCGTGGTGAAGCGCTATGGCATCGGCGGTGGTCCGAACACGCACGGCAGCACGAAGCACCGCCGTCCGGGTTCCATCGGACCTGGCACCGATCCGTCACGCGTCATCAAGGGCAAGAAGATGCCGGGCCACTACGGCGCCGAGCGTCACACGCAGGGCAATCTCCGCATCGAGAAGATCGACGCCGAGCGCAACCTGATCTACATCCGCGGTTCCGTCGCCGGCCCGACCAACGGGATCGTGATGGTCCGGAAGCAGGGATAACCGATGTCAACCAACCAGAACTTCGACGCTGCGGCCTACTCGGTGCTCGGCACCCCGCGTGAGCGGGTCGCCCTCCCGGCCGCCACGTTCGACGGCACCGTGAACATGCCGGTGATGCACCAGGCAGTGAAGGCACAGCTGGCGAACATGCGCCAGGGCACGCACTCCACCAAGACCCGCGGTCAGGTCGTCGGTGGCAACCAGAAGCCGTGGAAGCAGAAGGGCACTGGCCGCGCGCGCCAGGGTTCGATCCGCGCCCCGAACTGGGTGGGTGGCGGCACGGTCTTCGGTCCGCGTCCCCGCACCTACGAGCAGAAGGTCCCGCGCCAGATCAAGGCGCTGGCCCGCAAGAGCGCATTCAACGCGAGGGCGCGCGAGTCGGCGCTGTTCGTCGTCGATCGTTTCAACTATGAGAAGCCGAATACCGCGCAGCTCGTGCAGCTGCTCGCGCGTCTCGAGCTGACCCATCAGAAGGTCCTGATCCTCACGGACGGCGCGAAGACGAATGTCCACCTGAGCGGGCGCAACATCCCGAACGTGGTGGTGCAGCCGTACTCCGACGCATCGACCTACGACATCCTCTGGTCGGATGTGGTGCTCGTCGAGTCCGGAGCGATCGGCGCGGTGCTCGAGCCGATGTCGGAGAAGGCGCAGGAGAAGGTGACGGTGAAGCGCGCGGCCTCGAAGAAGGGCCCGTCCGCGGCGACCGTGAAGGCCGAGGCCAAGAAGGCGAAGAAGGCGGCGGCCGTGAAGAAGACGGCGAAGGCGGCAGCGAAGAAGACGCCGGCGAAGGTGGCGGCGAAGACCGCGGCCAAGGCGCCAGCGAAGGCGGCGGCGAAGACCGCAGCCAAGGCGCCAGCGAAGAAGGCGGCAGCAAAGAAGCCGGCCGCGAAGAAGGCGCCGGCAAGAAGGCTGCTCCCAAGAAGAAGGGGAAGTAACCGATGCCAACGATGCTCCGCACCGTCGTTCGTCCGATCGTCACCGAGAAGTCGTCGGCGGCGTACCAGGACCGCGGTGAATACACGTTCGAAGTCCACCCGGACGCGACCAAGACCACCATCAAGGCAGCGATCGAAACGCTGTTCGGGGTGAAGGTCACGGGCGTCTGGACGTCGCAGCAGCGAGGGAAGACGCGTCGCGTCGGCACCTCGAGCGGCCTGCGTCCCCGCTGGAAGAAGGCCATCGTGACGCTCAAGGCGGGCGACACGATCGAGATCTTCGAGGGCTGATAAAAAAATGGGAATCCGTCAATTCAAGCCAGTGACCGCCGCGACACGTTTCCGATCCGTCTCGGACAACGATGTCATCACGCGGTCCACGCCGGAGAAGTCGCTCACCGAGCCGCTCAAGAAGAGCGGTGGTCGCGACAATCACGGCCACATCTCGATGCGTCGCCTCGGCGGCGGACACAAGCGGAAGTATCGCCTCATCGACTTCAAGCGCAACAAGTTCGCCCAGCCGGCAACGGTTGAGACGATCGAGTACGATCCGAACCTCTCGGCGCGCATCGCGCTGGTCGTGTACGGGG